>JAKLIR010000138.1 GCA_022709505.1 bacterium
ACCATCAACGAGTATAAGCCGATGTTCGACCTTATTGCGGAAGCAACGAAGAAGGGCTGGGATAAGGATTACCGCAAATGGATCGCTCAGAACGAATAGACGGCTTTCAATGTTCGATATTCGGACGGGAAAAAGAATACTATCCCGGCGCGCAATGTTTGTATAAATTGAAAAAAAGAATGTACTAAAATGTAGGGCCGGGTCTCCGCACCCGGCCGCGGGCAAAAAGTAATGCCGCATCATCTAAGCGGCATTGCGAGAGCAAAAAGTTTTGCAGGGGATTCTCAAGGGGGCGCTTTTTCAAAAGCGCCCCCTTGAGCGGCCGGGTGCGGAGACCCGGCCCCGCTACAGAATACATCTGATTCCGGCGTAGGGATGGACGGCGAACATCCGCGGACGCGCTTGCAAAAAAAATTATAACGAGGCATCTGAAACGGATCGGCTATGAAAAGAATTGCAACGGTTGTAGCAGCGATGGCGATATTCTCCCTGTGTGTTTCCGTTAGAACATCCGCCGCCGGCGAAAGCAAGCTATATGTGGTCGGAATGAGAATGGATTCGTCGGCATTCGCGGGGCAGGCTAAGGCGATCGCCGAGAAAACCACTAAAAAAGTCTCCGAAATAACGGATTACTCTTTCAAATTCATCTATTTCACCGATGACGATTCCTTTATGGAAGCTGTGAAAAAAAACAAGTTGGATTTCATTTCGTCTTGGAATCTGAATCTATTGATTCCGGCCGTGAGAAAATATGGCTACCAACCTTTCATATCGTACGAAGTGTTCGGCGAAAAACTTGAAAAGAACTGCTATTACGTGAAGAAGGATTCGACAGCCCGCGGCATCAAAGACCTTAAAGGGCGGAAGGCGATGGTGTCCGATACGTTTTATGATTACTACATAATGAGGTCTTTGCTCGGTGGCGAGAGGCCCGAATTCTATTTCGGAGTTCTTAAAGCGACAAAAAGTTTCAGTTCCATATTTTATTCGCTTTCGCTCGACGAAGCGGAAGTTGTTTTCGCCTCGGAATCGTTGTATAACTTCTACAAATTGAACAACCCGGGGCCTGTGAAGAACATTAGATCGATAGTGTGTAACGACGGCTTTGCGCGTTATTTTCTTTTGAACGCGAAAAAAACCCCGGCGCCGGTGGTGAAAGAGATTCAGGGTGTTCTGCTGAATGCGATGAGAGACGAATCTTTCAAGGAATTTCGCCCTGTGTTGAGAACGACGAAAATGGTTTTCTATCCTGTAACGGCGGCGGATTTCAAGCCTCTGTACAATCTTATAGACGAAGCTGCTAAAAAGGGCTGGGAAAGGGATTATACAAAATGGCTGAACATGCAACAGGCGGAGTGAGGTGAAGATGATAATAAAATATTGCGCGGCGGCAATATTTTTAGTGGTCACATTCGTGATGTCGGCCGCGTGTTCAGCGGCGGACCAGACCAAGCCTAATTATATTTTCGCCATGCGGCTTACGGGGATGTCTTCATCGGATCAAGCGCAGATGAAAAACATGATAACCGAAATCGGGAAGATCTTGTCAAAGCGCGAGAATTTCACAATAAGCATTAAATATTACAACGACGATGAAGTATTCATGAAAGACGCGCTGGGCGGCAAGATGGATTTCGTTTTCACTCCATCCAAATATTTCGTGTACGTACTTTTAAAAAAGAAGAAATACGATGCGCTTTACACATATTCCGTGCTCGGGCTGAAGGGCGAAAAGTGGTGTTTCTATGTGAACGCGAAGAGAGGGTTCAAGAGCATCGCGGATTTGAAGAACAAGAAGATCGTAATGACCAACGGCCGGGACGATTACTATGAATGCCGAAAGCTGATCGAGAGCAACCCGCTCGATTACTTCATGACGATAATCAACCCGGCGGATATACTGTCGGCATTCTACGAGATGAGCATGAACGGCTATGACGCGGTATTCGCTTCGGAGCTCGGGTATAAAAACATGAAATTCACGAACCCCGGGCCGGTGAAGGATGTCGAGCCCATCCTTTGCACGGAATTGCTTCCGTTCAATCCGTTCCTCGTATCTAAGAAGGTGCCGAAGCAGACCGCGATCAGGTTCAGGGATATTCTAATAACCGCGCATAAAGATGAGGATTTCAGGACGTATTGGCCGCTCTTGAAGAACTTTAAAATAAAATTTGTTGAAATGTCTAACGATGACTTCAAACCGTATATAATGCTTTTTGAGGATGGAATGAAAAAGGGTTGGGAAATGGACTACCAGAGATTCAACAGACTTGTAAAACCAAAATAAAGCGATGTTAACCGTATAAATATTTCGAGGCGAAAGCAGATGACTCTCGAAAAGAAACCGGGCGAAGAGGGTAAGTCGGTCAAAGCGCATGGATTGCCGCTGACGATCAACATAGGTCTTCTCGTCGCCGGCGCGATTCTCATCACGGTCGTCCTCACGATCAATTTTTTCAACTGGCGAAACGGCTACCTTTACAATTCCGAGGTGAAAAACAACATAAAAATGGTGGCGGAAACCGTAGGGTCGCAGATAGTGGGCCCGCTCTCGGTGTCCGACCGCGATGCCGTGGCGAACGTAATCGGAAACATCGCCGGCGCGAATCAACAGATAGCGGACTGCCTGATTGTGCTCAAAGACGGCGATGTTGTTTTCTACGATCTCGACGGCACGCGTATCGATAAGAAATTCTCCAAGAAGATGCTTAATCCGATGCTCGATTACGTGACTATCCCCATAGTGCTCGAGACCGGCTTCGGTTTCGGCGTGGCCGTCAACAAGGACCGTATCGGGCGGCTCATGCTCGGGATACAGTATGAAAACTTCCTGAAAAACGAACGCATACGCTCGGTGGTGTCTTTTTCCCAGAACCTCTCGAAGAACGTCGCGGGCTCGGTGGAATCCGGAGATTTCATTCAGGTTCGCGACATGATGAGCAACATGGTCGGCAACCGCAAGACGATCGCATACGCCGAACTGCTGCATGAGGATGGGACGATCCTGTTTTATTCCGAGATGGGAATGAGCGTTGAGCAATCTCACACCAAGGAAGGAAAACCCGAAAACAGCAAAGAAGGCAAGAGGGCGTTGAAACTGACGACCAGCAGACCCGTATTGATACAATACACCCACGGTCCCAAAGGCGGACTCGTTCTTGATATCTCGGTGCCGGTGCTCAAGAAAAATAAGAAACTCGGCGTGGTGCGCATCGGCTACTCGCTGGATGACTTCCTGCAGGCGCAGAAACGGTCCCGCTTGATGCTCGCCGGAATAGCGATCACTTTCGGACTGCTCGGCATAGGCTTTTCCCTCATGACATCCTTGAGAATCTCGCACCCGATCCGGACTCTCGCCACGGCTGCGAGAAGGATCGGTAAGGGCGACATAGATCAGTTGGTTAAGATTACGTCCGGAGGGCGCGAAACACGCGAACTCGGCGAATCATTCAATCAAATGATCGCCGGCCTGCGCGAGCGCGACCTCGTCAAAGACACCTTCTCAAGATACGTCACCAAACAGGTGGCCGAGGAAATCCTGAAAAATCCGGACAAGATCACTCCCGGAGGCGAGAAAAAAGAGGTCACAGTTCTGTTCGCGGATATACGCGATTTCACTTCGTTCTCCGAAAAGCACCCTCCGGAGGAGGTCATTTCGCATCTCAACACCTACCTCTCCGCCATGGTTGACGTGATATTCAAATACGAAGGCACGCTCGATAAATTCATCGGAGACGCGGTGATGGCGGTGTTCGGCTCCCCGCTTCCGCATGAGGACGACCCGCTTCGCGCCGTGCGCACCGCGATCGAAATGCAATCGCGCCTGAAAGAACTCAATGAGAGGTGGATCCGAGAGGGGAAAGCCCCGTTGAGCATAGGCGTCGGGATCAACACCGGAGATGTAATCGCCGGAAATATCGGCGACCTCCGCCGCATGGAGTACACCGTCGTCGGCGACAACGTGAACCTCGCTTCCCGAATCGAAGGGCTCACGAAAAGCTACAAATGCCCGATCATCATCAGCGCGGCCACATATTTGAAAGTCAAGGACAACGTTATGGCGCGAAAACTCGAAGCGGTCACAGTGAAAGGCAAAGCCCACGCAGTGGAAATCTACGAACTGCTCGAATATCACGTTTGATTTCGAACAGGCTTGAACGCGACATCATCCCGATAGTCAATTGTTTTCGAATGAAAGATATAATCCCGACAGGAGTTTGTTTGTGAGACGATCGGACATAAACAGGATCATAGAAGAAGCGATGTCATTCATGAGGGAACGCGGGTTCGAGCTGCCGCCTTTCGCGCATTGGACGCCGGAACAGTGGCGGCGCGCCGGCGCGGAAGCGGACGAAATCCGAGAGAACCAACTCGGCTGGGATATTACCAACTTCGGCGGCGACGATTTTCTCAAACTCGGGCTGACGATATTTACGTTGCGGAACGGCAACGCGAAAAACCCGGCTTGGCCGAAGCCTTATGCCGAGAAAGTCCTCGTGGTGGAGGAAGGGCAGGTCACCCCGATGCACTATCACAAGTCGAAGATGGAGGACATCATAAACAGGGGCGGCGGAGTGCTCGTAATGCAGGTTTATAATTCGACGCCGGACGGCGCGCTCGCGGACACCCCCGTCTCGGTCGGCACGGACGGCGTGCTGCGCAACGTGCCGGCAGGGACTCTTCTCCGCCTCGGCCCCGGCGAAAGCGTGACCGTCACCCCGCTCCTGTATCACAAATTCTGGGCCGAACCCGGCGCGGGAAAACTCCTGCTCGGCGAGGTCTCCTCCGTGAACGATGATTACACGGACAATTTCTTCCACGAACCATGCGGGCGCTTCCCGGAAATCGACGAGGACGAACCCGCAAGACACCTTCTCCTGACGGAATACCCAAAGCCATAAATCAAGAGGATGCGGGAATCCAATTTACTTCTTCGGAAACTGTTTCACAGCGCTTTTCCGATCTTGACGCCTCTGCGATTGAGCAACTCGGAAGGAGCGGCGGGAAACAGGTAGTCCTTCTCGGTGGCGGCGATGGCGGCGGTTGCATTATCCTCCAAGTGCTTCGACCACCAGTCGGCGATGTTCCGGATACCCCTCTGGGTGTAAGGCTTCAACATTTCGTATTCGACTCGTTTATCTCCTTGTCCCGTGAATTTAATGCCGGTAATCTTCTCGAGGATGACGATCATTTGAATTCTGTTGAAATTTGTTGTTCTGCTGTCGAGTATTGCCTCCACAAGGGCGGCAAGGTACGCTTCTCTCATATCAGGGTACTTTTTATATAATTTGATGAGCGTTATATCATGGTTGGCTGCTTCGTGGTAAAAAGGCTCATTCTTCACCCTGAGATAATAAATGAGATCGAACGCGAAATACCTGTTGCCGTATTTTGCCATGAAATCATTCGCGGGCCATTGAATAGGTTCGGCGGTGCTATAAATGCTGCATGTCCTCATAAAGGACTGGATGAACAGAAATCCGGAGTGGATAACAATAGGTGTGATAATCAGCAGTAAGAGAAATTTGGAAATAACCTTCGCGCTAATTTTAAGATATCGCATAGTAATAACCTCGTTTCATGGAAGTTTCCACTTTTTTTTATCTGCCTCCGCGAGAGTTAAATAAGAATTCCCTGACGCATGAACATAAAAAGTACCTTTCTCACCCGGCGTTTCGCAAACTTCCGCGTTGCCCCAACCGAATGCCACGTCTTTGACTTTTATGACTCCGGTAGTGTACGTTCTTCCCTTGTTCCGCATGGCGCTTTCATCCAAATAAAATTTCTGCTCCTCAAGAATCACCACACCGTCCGCGTCGTACAGGTCGGGGGATGAGTTTTCACCACGAGAGTGAAGATAGACCAATTTGGGTTTATGGTCTTTAGTGTTGCCCGTCACACATATTTCCGCACTTGTGTTGTTCCTGATATTTCTTCTGCCTCCGGTCCATTTCCAAACATCTAAGGCTTTCTCATAGATTTCATCTTTGGCGCGATCAGCCAACTCGCCGGCTTTTTCTTTCACCTTGCCCCAGTTTTTCTTTATCAGCTCCCCCATGTCGTTGAACCAGCCATAGTGCGAAACATTTTCCAAGCTGTTGAGGATGAGTAAGATTCTTGTGTCGGTGTCGTTACCATTGTAGCATGAAGAATCCGTCTCACCAACAGGCTTGCTATACAGCAACTTGCTTTCCGTTTTGTTCCCATCCGGCAACTTCGTCGCCTTGTCGCCCTCTTCGCGCCGCTCTTTCGACAGTCCATTCACAGCGCGTGAGTAGTCGCCCGAGTCGTGATAGTCGAGAGCGTGAGATCGGCAATATTCGTGAATACGCACCTCCTCCTTCAGATACTCCACCTCTTTTTCAAGCCTTGCGATTTCCCGCGTGAATTCTCCCCGTGTTTTCATACCGATATCCTCCACTCACATTTTTTTTGCAAAATACTTATAATGGTATTAATGCTACCATAACCGGTAGTATTTGTCGAGCTTTCGCTTAAATATTTCCGGAAGCTCGGAATATTTCGTGAGTAATTGAGTTGTTTCTATGCTGGAGAATATGAGCTATGCCGAAGAAATTGACGGAGTATAACAACCAGTATCCAATAAGTATTTTTGCCCGGAGAGTTGATGGAGCTTTCCCTTCAATCGAAAACCCTTTAGCCATTTGGGAGATAAAAGAGTATTACTATACGAAAACTTTCGGAAGCCGTGTCGCGGACGGAATTTATGAAACATTGCTTGATGGCATGGAAATAGAGGATTTAAGGAAAAATGTTGGAATTGATACGAAGCATTATCTTATGATAGACGATCATTTTACATGGTGGAAATGCGGTCGTTCATATCTTTGTCGCGTTTTCGACATGCTTCATATGGGATATGTTGACGAAGTGCTTTTCGGATATGAGGTAATAGAGAGACTTCCCGGAATCGTTAAATCATGGCAAAAACAATCGTCATAAAAACTTCGGGAGAAACGGCGCGCGCAGGTTCGCTTATTTCTTTTCGAAAACAAATGAACTGCCTGAGAAATCGACGAGAATGGTGTCTCCTTCGCCGAATTCCCCTTCGAGAACTTTCATCGCGATCGGATTCTGAATCTCCCGCTGTATGACCCGTTTGAGCGGCCGCGCGCCGTACACCGGATCGAAACCTTCCCCGGCGAGCCGTTCTCGCGCCGCGGCGGTGACTTCGATGCCGATCTTGCGGTCTGCGAGACGCGCGCGCAGATGCACGAGCTGAATATCGACGATTCGGCCGAGGTCCGCGCGGGTCAGCCTGTTGAAGATCACAGTTTCATCTATACGGTTGAGAAATTCGGGGCGGAACTGAGCTCTGAGGGCGTCGAGTACGCGGTTTTTCAGCTTCTCCTCGTCGCCGTTCATATCCTGAATCCAGTTGCTCCCGACGTTGGATGTCATGATGAGGATTGTGTTTTTGAAGTCCACCGTGCGTCCATGACCGTCGGTCAGGCGGCCGTCGTCGAGAATCTGGAGCAAGGCGTTGAACACGTCCGGATGCGCTTTTTCGATTTCGTCGAAAAGCACGACGGAATAGGGGCGGCGGCGGACGGATTCGGTGAGGAAGCCGCCTTCGTCGTAGCCGACGTATCCGGGGGGCGCGCCGATCAGCCTCGAAACGGAGTGCTTCTCCATGTATTCGGACATGTCGAGCCGGATCATCGCTTTTTCGTCGTCGAAAAGGAATTCCGCGAGAGCGCGGGCGAGTTCGGTCTTGCCCACGCCGGTCGGGCCGAGGAAGATGAACGAGCCGATCGGTCGGTTCGGGTCCTGAAGGCCGGCTCGCGCCCGGCGGACGGCGTCCGCGACAACGCGCAACGCGTGGTCCTGCCCGATCAC
>JAKLIR010000139.1 GCA_022709505.1 bacterium
TAGGCCGCCCCGCAGACGATGTTTATCGCTGCTATCTCGTCCTCCGCTTGCTCGACGACTGCCCCGAATTCATCCGCGAGCGATGCGAGTTCGGTGAACACGCCGGTGGATGGGGTCATGGGATAGCTGCTCACCACCTTGACTCCTGAAATCAGCGCGGAGAGCGCGATGATCTCGCTGCCGCTGATGACGAACGGGAACGCCGCCGGATCGAGGGCGGGGAATTTGATTGTTTTCTTCATGTTCGAGGCGATGCGCGCGCCCGCTCGCGCACATGCAATGTTCGCTTCAGCGATACGCCCGCCGCCGTGAGTTGTAAAATGGCTTTCGAAGACTTTTTCGAGGAATGAAATGTCAGCGCCTATCGCCGCGAAAACCGCACCCGCCGCCACGCTGTTCCCCATGCGGTTCGAGCCGCCGGACAGGCGCGCCTCTGAGTCGAAATCGATCTTCAGAGCCTTAGCTCCTTCGGCTGCCATGTCAGTTGTCGAAATAACAGCGCCGCCCGGCGACACGCTTCCAATATGAAACGAGGCGGACTCCTCGTTCAATGCGACGAGAAGGTCGCAGTCTTCCCTTGCTGAAAAAAGCTCCGCGTTTGATATCCTGATGTCTGTTGAATTTACACCGCCCCGAATGCGCGACATGTAACTCTGGGTCGTAAAAACGTGCAGGCCCATTTCGGCGAAGGCGCGAGTAATCAAGTCGCCGACGGTCTGAACGCCTTGCCCGGCTTCCCCGGTTATCCGTATGTTCGTTTCCATTGAAACGCTCCCGTGAAACGCCTCTATTCGGAAGAACGCGTCTCGCAAATTTTCAATACGCTCTTAATGCCGTTTTTCATGGGCGGTGAAATACATTCGAGGTCCGGCCGCTCCCAGAATCCCACTATGAATATCTGTTTCCCGCTCGCTCTCTGAAGGTACGGGTCGCGGATGACGTACCTGCCGACTCGAATGGGCGCCGGTTCTGTTCGCTCAGTCGAACGATTCTGATAAAGATTCGGATCGTATCCCGTATAAAAAAGCGGATAGATGTAGGAGAACGGGATGCCGGAGGAAACGGTTATCTCCTGATTCGCCGGATATTTGTTTTCCGAGAAGGAGATCGTTTCCCTGAAGCCCGCGTTCCAATCGTAGGATGAATATTTCGGGTAGGCCGTGAAGTATTCCCGCGCGAATCCCGAGAAATCGATCGCAAGTATGATGAGAAAGGCGACGGTGAGAAATGTTCTGATGATATTAACCGGAACCTTTGTTTTTGAAATAAGTATTTTTTTCGTGGTGGAGTAAAGCCAGATCGCGCCGGCCGCGAAGATCAATTCATAGCAGGGAACGGCGTTCATGGAGCGTGTCGCCTGCGGGTATAGCGCGGATGTTATCGACGCTCCGATGGGATACAGAAGGAACCACAGCAGCACGAATCTTCTTTCAGGCGTGAGCGAAAATATCATCAAAAGCAGCCCGGCGATCAGAAACGGAGCGGTCACTCTAAGGAACTGTCCGTATCCCTTAACGCTCGCGCGCCATGTGGAACGGTCTCCGCTCTTGAATAGGAAAGCCGGGGAGTAGTTTGAAATGTAGTTTCTTATAAACACTGCCGATTTCAGAACCACGCCGCGCGACTCCGAGAAAAGAGGAGCGGGCCACGTGGATTTCTTTAGTATGTCTCTCGACGCGGCGTCATTCCGCGCGCTGAAGATCGTTTGGCTTCTGAAGTGATCCATTTGGTATTGCGATTCTCCTGTCGGCGCCATGCGCAAAGCAAGAAACAGTGCGGCGATCGCCATGGAGAATGCGAATATTTTCCATCTTCCCGCAAGTTCGTTTCTAAAACAGAACGCGAAAGCGGCGACCATCATCGGGACGAACGGGATCGTTGGCGCGTAAGTGAAGAACGACACGCCGAGGATGATTCCTGCGAGTGGGAAAAGACTCGGTTTTTTAAAACCCTTCAATAGGAGCAACATCCCAAGCGCGAGGAAAAAGGTCATCGAGGAGACTTCGACGGCGAACCGGCTGAAAAAAATGTGCCACGGACATAGCGCGAGGAACAACGCGGCGAGCAGACCTGCGGCTGAGGAGCCTATGAGCGCGACGCCGAGGGAATAAGTGACGATTATTGTCAAAACGCCGAAGACCGCCGCCGGGCGTCGCACTGCTTTCTCGTTCAGTCCGAATACGGCGACCGAGGCGACGGTGGAGTAAAGATAGACGGGATTTTTCCCTGTTCCGAAAGACCGGGTGAACAAAGGCAGGCGAACACCGTACTCGTCGCGGCCCGTCTTGAGGATCGAATAAGCGTTATATCCGAAGGACGCCTCATCGATATATAAGCCCGGAGGCGCGCTGTCGAGTTCGACGAACCTCGTAAATGCCCCCAAGGCCGCTATCACGGTGAGCGCAATCATGGCTGTAATGCTTTTTCGCTTCATAAAAAGAATATATTCCTAACAAGACAAAAGGGGAACCCTTTTTCGATTCCCCTATATAACAATCCTAAGATTAAAACTGTTCCGCGCGTCACGGCGTCGAATTAAACATGTAGTAGCAGGACGTGGAGATTGCAATGTTGACATTTTGGATGTTCGCCCCGGATGTAACGGTTATCTGTCCTGAATACGGGCCGCACATTTCGTTGTCGTCGGGATAGTTGTTCCCGTTCGCGTCTATGAAAGCGAAGGCGTTGTAGGTGTTGGCGACGATGTTGGAAGCGGAGTACGCGCCGCCCGATCCCACCGCCGCGATCGCCGCGATCACCGGTTGTTCCATGCCGGGCGAGCCGACTTGGTAGTATGCCGCTACCTTTGCGTTGGTCAAGCCTCCGGAGTACATGTTGCTGACGGTTCCGGAGAACGACCCCACGGATGTGTTGTTCACGGTCACGTTATAAGTCGAAGACCATGAGGAATTTCCGCCGCCGTCGATCGCCTTCACCTTGAGCGTGTGCGCGCCGTCGGTGTAGCTAAGCGTGTTCCACGGAAGGCTGAAGTTGTATGTGGGATTGTTAAGATAATCATATCCTCCGAGGAACGCCGAGGCGGACACCGCTTTCGCGTTATCGATATAAAGTTCGAAAGTTTTTACGACGCCGGCGGAATCCGTTGCGTAGCCCATCATGTAGGGATATCCCGAGAAAGTCACGCCTGTCATGTAGGAATCTAAAACAGGAACGGCGGGCGGAATTGTGTCGGGAACCATGAACATTACTTGGAGCGGGTGTGTCTGCACTCCATATCCATAGTACCACCAGTAAAGGTAGCTGCCGCCGTTGAAGTCCCACACTCTTGTGTATGCCGTGAACGGGGATGAGAGAGAAACTGAGTTTGCTTCCCGCCCCGCCGTCCTCGTTGCGCCGCCGGAATAAGTCAACTGCATAATCGTGCCGGTAAGAGTGTTAAGCGATATATCCGGAAGATAGACTATGCAGGCGTTCGAATCACTCGTGCTGCCGGTCACCGAGGTTGAGACGCCGCCGAGGCTCACTGACAGGTTGCCCGAATAAAATCCGGTCGCCCGGCTTGAGTCCTCGCCTTGATAATAGAGCGAAATGCAGTAGTACCCCATTCCCTCTTCCGAGAAAGCCGCGTCTCCGGGGAACCCGTTGGGGAACAGCCCGCCGAACGTCGGCTCGGGAAGCGTATATGAGCCGTCGGCGTTGTATGTCGGAGCAATATTCCGCCAGCTCTGAACAGGGGTATTGAAAAGCGCGGCGAGATTCAACATGGAAAGGATGTCCGCGCTTTGTGAAGGAGGTACTGGGACCTGAACGCCGTCGAACATGGCGCGGAGAGCCTTGATCGCGTATTCGCCCTCATCGACCGCTTTCTGAGTGTCGAGGTCGGACTTGTAAGGGATCAGTTCGTTGTAGTCCGCACTTTCCGCTTTTATCAGTGTTATAGCGTTTAGCAATTCGCTGAGTCCGCCCGTGAGATAAGTTTTAGCGGTCGTGACGTAAGAACTGTTCGTGAGCAGGCCGAAAGACGGGTTTGTCGGAAGGTACTCGGCCGGTTGCGCCACGCCGTCGTTCAAATCGGCCGTCCGGATCGCCTCGCTGTAATTGAATTCGTCGAGGCCCGACCAATCGTAGGCCGCGCCGTAGAGAGCCCACGCCTGAACGAATCTGAGGGCGCCTTTGAGCATGCGGACGTCGCCGGCGTCGAGAGACACCCATTTGCGATTTGTGGTTCCGGCCTCATTGTCCGCGGGGATGTCGAACGTCCACGACGGATTCGCGGAAAGGTTCGCGATAACCTTGTCGAGGTAGCCGACGAGTGTGTCCGCCGTGCCGCCCGATTGAGCGAATGAAACGGCTTCCCGTTTGAATTCGTCGTAGGTCGGTGCGTTCGGGTCGGCGAAAGGTGTGACCGTGCGGTCTGAAATCCTCGGAAGGATGATAGCGAGATTTTTAAAAGCGAGCCGCGCGGCCGGAGGCGTGGCGGAGTTCAGCGCTCTGTTCATAGTACCCGCCGTTATCCGCGAAACGCCGTTGCTTCCGAATATTTCCCCAGCGAAGTTATATGCGAACGGGAAGGGGGTTTCGCCCGATAGCGCGGACCAGTAATCCATTTCATCAATGGCCGCAGCGATGAACGCCGCCATGTTCGCGTCCGCGTCGTTCGGGTGCGAGGAGAGGTAGCTCATTATGGATGTTTTAGCGGACTGGAAGTTGGTGCTTGTAATGCCTCCCGAATAGGCGCCGAGCAGTGTTGAAAGCCCGTCAACGGAGGCGAGGTGGCCCGTCCCGGACGTTGAACTCGTGATGAGCGGACAGGTGGATTTTTGGTTCTCTTGAGCATCGTAACAGTCGTCGTGGAAGGATTTATCTATTTCAATCCATGCGGAATCCGGGATACCGCCGGGTATCAAGCCGGAAAGGGTCTTGTCGGGGACGGTGGGAATGTTCCGCGAGTCTCGTTTCAGATTCTTGCAGGAGGTATCCTTGCACGTTGGGGCGATCGCCTTCCAGTCGGCCGCCGGAGTGTCGAAGAAAGCTCCGAGGTTAAGCACCACTATGTCTTTCAGACTCGATTCGGCGCTGAGGTTTATGTGTGTGAGATCACTCATAAATTGGAGCGCGGTCTTCACGCTCTTTAATTCTTCCTTGAGTTTCGCGTCGGCCGCGAGAGGCATGATTTCATTGCTCTCGGTGGTCTCCGCCACGGCGTAGTCTATTCCCGCCGTAAGAGACGATATTGCGGTTTCGAGCGCGGTTTTCGCTTTTGCGAGGCGCGACGCCCCATCCGCCCTGAGAGAACCCCAGTCGCCGGACGGCAGATATTCCGACGGATCGAACAATCCATTGGCGTTCGAATCGACCACCGCGGCGTCCCAGTTGAAACCGTGGTCGTCCATATAGTACGCGGTCCCGGCGTATATGAAACATTGAAGATAGGAGAGGGTTCCCACTATGATGTCGAGGTCGCCCTTGTCGATGTTGTAGTTAAGGCCGCTTTGGAAAATGTTTCTCGGAATTACGAACGAGTCCGTTTGATTCGAGCCGAGGTATTGTTCCCCGATCTTGAGATAAGAGACCGCTTCGTCGATGTTTGCGGCCAAGCGGAACAGTTCGGCCTGCACCTCCGCCGTGCTTGATTCCTTGCTGATCGTTGCGGCGGCGGACCTGATTCCATCCGTTGCGAGAAGTCGCTGCATCATGTCCGTTCGGTAAGCGAGCGACGGCACGAGAGCCGATGCGACTCTCGATGTCAATGCGGGAATGCTGCCTCTCGTTACCGGGAAAACGTTCTGCCCGTTGTCGATCGATGCGTCCAAGACGTCATATATCCGCTGGCCTTCGAGCATCACGGAGGATAATCCCATGAGGAAGTTGGCCTCGGCGTTGCCCGGCTCATTAGTGAGGAGGTCGAGAAGCGACGCTCTCGCGGACATCACTTCCTGCCGGCTCAGTTCGCCGTCCGTTTGTCCGAAAAGGATGTTTCTCGCCGCGGTCGGGGTTGTGCCTCGGGTCGGTGTGAGCGATCCGGAAGCGGTGGTCGCGAAGACCCGAAGTTTTTGCGTAACCGACGAGGTCCCGTTGGAGATTGTCAGAACTGCTTCGTAAGATCCCGCGGATGCATAAGTATGGCTCACGGTATTCAGCGCCGAGTCCGATGTCGAAAGGGCGCCGGATGTGTTTGATCCGTCCCCGAAATTCCAGCTATAAGTCAGGGATGTCGAACCGGTGATGTTTCCGTCGGCTTTGAATGAAACGGCGAGAGGCGCGGCGCCCATGGTTGTGTCCGCGGAGGCGTCGGCGTAGCTGAACTGTTGCGTCGCGGCTTGCGCTACTCTGATGGATCCCGGATAAGACGGATTGAGCACGTTCGAGTATGGCACCGTGCTGAGCGCGGTTTCAAACGTACACGATAGAACTCCCATCGGCTTGAGAGTCATCATACAGTCCGTTCCGGGGATATTAACATTAATCACGTTTTGGGTATTGTTGATCCACAGGAGTTTTTCGCCGGTATCGACAACGAGGTTTTCGGGCACAAGCCCAGCGTCCGTTATCGAGATGCCGAGAGTCGATTCGAGCGAGGTCGTTCCAACGGAGAGGATGTTCACGTATTCGATACGGCTTGCCACGGTCGCCCCGAGGCTGTCCTTCGCGTACAGCTCCACTTTCGCGAGACCTGAAGGCAGGTTTTCGATTGTCACGGAGTTGTTTTCCGGAGTCAGAGTAGCGGTCGCCGCGGCTGATGCTCCGTACGCGAACACGGAAACCGCGATGCTTGACGTCGTGTTCGGTATCTTCTCAGCAGAACGTTCGTCGGCCTCTCTCGTTCTTGCGGTCTGCGGGAACTGCACGGAGAGTGAGAGCTTGCCGGGATAGCTTACGTGCTGTGCGGCCGAAGACGGAGTTATGCCGCCGCCGCCTCCGCCGCCGCATCCAGCGGCGAATGTCGCAACCACTATGATGAACGCGACGATGCAGATCGATTTTGCCTCGTATTTTCCTCTTAGTATTCGTTTCATTACCAATTCCTCCCCTTAATGAACGATTATCTCGAGATTTCCAGACGTTGTTTGCTCTATCGTTTCGTCCTGAGCGTTTTCCGTTTGAATATCGATTGCTTTCTGGGCCTGTTCATCTATGAGGTGTCTTTCTATCGAATCTTCCAACGCTTTTTTTACTGACTCTTCTTCGACTTTGAGATCTTTCATTTTTTCCGGTTCGGTTTTTTCGGCCCCGGCCGATTCCACGGTCGGCGCAGCTATTTCCTGAGTCTGTTTTAAATCCATCTTCAAAAGTTCGATCGATTCGGGGGGAATCGTCTGCGGTTCCGCCGGCGCCATTCCGGCCTCCACTATCGTCATCATCCCCTGCTCGAGTTCGACCGTCGCTCCGCCCGCTTCGACCAAGACTTTCCCCTCGATGACTGAAAACACGGCCGGCATGTTGGGTGATTGGTCGCACTCGAACCCTGTGCCGCGCACGCCCGCGAGAGCGGTGGGAGTCTTCACTTCGAACTTTGAGATCGCCGTGTTCAGCTTGGCCGCCTTTGCGAATATGCGGCCTTCCGTCAAGTTCAATTTCGTCGTGCTGTCTTTGCCCGCGCTTGTAAGTTGAGATAGCTCTATCGACGTCAGCTTGGACACCTTTAAAACATTGGCGCCCCATTTGAGGAATATCTCACCGTCTTTTCCGGTTTTGATCTTCGCGCCTTCAGGCAGTTTCGCGCCGGCGGAAGTCGCGGTGAATCCGGCGCCCGGCAGCATCACTGTTACATCGCCTTTCAAACTTACGACCGTCGCCTCGTCCGAAAGCGCTTGAATCGCACAAAACGCTATCGCGGCGAGTGCGGCGAAAAAAATCGATCTTCGTTTCTTAATCATTTCACAATCCCCCTTTT
>JAKLIR010000014.1 GCA_022709505.1 bacterium
GTCGGTGACGTGCAGTCCGGGTGGTGTTTTCTGCAGGGCGAGAAAGTCGAAAAAGTACACTTATGTTTTCGTCAGGAATGTCGGAGGGCCTCCGGTGAGCGTCAAGTTGAGTTGTTGCCGGGAGGCGGTTCAACTCGGGCGCACGGAGATGAAGGTGCTCGTTGTGGACTCCTCCGGTTCGATAGCGGGCGCGATCGGGCCTTTCGACCCGGTGGTAATCCCTCCGGCGAAGAAGAAGGGAATAAATATTCCGGAACTTTCGGATTGGACTTTCGCTGATGCGAGCCCGCAGATTTCGGAAGGATACGACGACCGCTCATGGAGGCCGCTTGAGGGCGAACCGGATTGGGATTTCGATTCTCTCGGGAATTACTACGGATACGGATGGTTCAGGGGAACGTACAAGGGAAAAATGAGCCGCGTAGTGATCGACGCGCGCCATTGTTTCTCGGTTTTCATAAACGGCAGGCTGATTGCATCCAGAGACAATTTCAGGAATTTTTCGGGAGTGGGGGACGATGTTGCGGAGAAGTTCGACATCTCCGTCCCGGCGGAAGTTCAGCACGGCGGGACGAACACGATCGTGATTGTCGTGGAGAGCCTCGGGCACAACAAGGATTTCGAATGCGACGCGAGGAATCCCCGTGGGATAGTTTCACTGCGGTGTGTCGGAGTGAAGGTGGTGTGGCGGTTCAGAGGCGGGCTTCTCGAAGGGGAAAAAGGTTTATGCCCCGTGCTCGACCCGAAGATATTCGCCGCGTATTCGAACAAAAGGAAAGTCAGCCTCCCGGATTTCTGGAGTCCCGACACGGAAGGCGTTGGATTATATGAGACCGGCGTGAAATTCGACCTGAAAGCAGACGATCCTGATCCGGTCGGGATCGTCATTCCGGAAGCATTCAGCAAGGCGAACATATATGTGAACGGATTTCTTTTGGGGCGTTACTGGCACGAGAAAGGCCCGCAGCACAAATTTTTCATCCCGTGGGGAATTTTGGATCCGAAGGGAGACAACCACATTGCGATAGCCGTGTGGAAGAGGTGGGAAGCGGGCGGACTGGGCAAAGTGAAAATAGAGTCGTACTGAAGAAGAAACCGGGAGGAGACGGACATGAACTACGAGCATATTTTGATTGAGAAGAAAGAGGGCGTCGCGTTGGTTACGATAAACAGGCACGAGAAGAGAAATACTATAGCGGCGCGGACGATAGATGAGCTTGAAAGCGCGTTTGATGAGATGGCGGCGGACGATGAGGTGAAAGCGGTTGTGATCAGAGGAGCGGGAGGCAAAGCGTTCAGCGCCGGCGCCGATCTGGAGGAGGGCTTCGATCTCGACGGAGATGTGAAGGCGTTCGTGCGTCGGGGACAGGCGGTGTTTCAGAAGATCGAGAGGTTTCACAAGCCTGTCGTTGCGGCGGTCGAGGGATACGCTTTCGGGGGCGGTTTCGAGCTTATGCTCGCGTGCGATATGTCCGTGGTTGCGGACAACGCGGTGCTGGGTCAGCCCGAAGCCGGCAGGGGCGTGATTCCGGGATGGGGCGGAACGCAGAAGGGGCCGCGCATCGCGGGCAAAAATCTCGCCATGGAAATGTTGCTGTTAGGCAACAGAATCAGGGCGGAACAGGCGAAAGAACTCGGTTTCGTGAACAGGATAGTACCTAAAGAGAAAGTTATAGAAGAAGCGATGGAGCTTGCAGCCCGTCTCGGGAGGCAGCCGGCCGTTTCGGTGAAGATGATAAAGGATGCGGTGCTGCGGGGCCTTGAAACAACGCTTGAAGCAGGCCTTGAGATCGAGGCTGAGAATTTTGCGACCGCATTCCGGGAATCGGGCATTGCGGATTTACTTAGAAAAAGGAAATAGGCTGTCGACGTCTCAAGGGGGCGCTTTTGAAAAAGCGCCCCCTTGAGAATCCCCCGCAAAACTTTCACTTTCGCAATGCCGCATAGACAACGCGGCATTGCTTTCTCAAGTTATTACCTCACATTCTCCATAATTCCGATGTCACGTCATTTCGTTACATCACCTTAGCGTCCGTCATTCCGGACGGAGATCCGGAATCCACGGGCGACAGGATGTCAGGGGCGTTTTTCAGGGCGGGGCAATGTGACTTCGCCGGACACGAAAGAAGGCCGCGGGAGCGGCCTTGCCACGCGTTACGACGCGGAGCGTCGTAACGAGGAAAAGAGAGCGGCCGCTGGGTTCGGAGACCCGGCGCTACATGAAAACGTTAATATGCAAAGGATCAAAGAGCGAGAGGGACGCCAGCGGCCCCAGATAAAAGTGTTACGACGCGGAGCATTGTAACGAGAAGGGAATCATAGCTTCCGAATCCAAGTGAAGGATTTGAAATGAAAAAGGGGCGGGTTGATCGCCCGCCCCGTGCTCATTCAAAACTTCAAAATAATCAGATATTAAGTTTCACGGCGGCGTTTGTGATGACGAAGTCGCCGCGCTCCGCGGTTTTCGCTTTCAGCAGCACTGTGTCGTCGCCTTCCTTCCACATTTCTACGACTATCGTTTCGCCGGGGAAGACGTGGCTTGCGAACCGCACCGAGATGCTTTTGAATTTCGCGGGATCGTCGCCGCAGAACTCGTGGAGCACGGCTCTTCCCGCGAAGCCGAATGAACAAAGGCCGTGAAGGATTGGTTTTTCGAAGCGGGCCATCGCGGCGAACTGCGGATCCGCGTGCAGGGGATTCAGGTCGCCGGAGAGCCTGTAAAGAAGGGCTTGTTGCGGGAGGGTTTTCATGTGTACCACCCGGTCCGGCGCCCGGTCCGGCGCTTCGATTTCATTTTTGGGGCCGCTGTCTCCGCCGAAGCCGCCCTCGCCTCTCAAGAACACTGAAAAAACATTGTAGAAAAGCTCCTCTCCTTTTTCGTTTTCGGTGGTGCATTCGAGAAGTATCAAAGCGCCCTTGCCTTTGTCGTAGATGGCTTTGATCGCGGGCTTATTGATTGTTTTGCACTTGGTTGGAATCGGGTGCTTTCTGATTTCGAGGTATTGTTCGCCGTGCAGAAGCATCATGGGATTGAAGGAAAGGCCGGGGTGGCCGATGACGCCCATGAGAGCGGGGAACGGCGGGACCACGCCGAAAGTGGGCAGAACTTTCAGTCCGTTTTCAAAGGCGAACTTAAGCTGCGCTTTGTCCGTCGGCGGTTCTCCAGCGCCGATACCGAGTGCATAGAGTATTACATCCTTGAAATTGTATTCGTACTCGAGTTGCTTCATTGGTGATGATATTGCTTTTTCCACATCGATTGGCATTTGACACACCCTCCCTTGAATATTTTCGCCGACCCTTTGCTGCCTTGGAAAATAATCTAACACAAAAAAACGGATGCGAGAAGAAGACGTTGAATCAAGGAGGGAGGATTTTGACTCGCGGAATTGCGTATGATATGCTTTTTCCGTTTTTTGGAAAGGGGATAATTGCCTGATGGGGGAAAAAGAGCCGAAGGCTGTGGATGCGGCCGGCGGGCCGGCGCCCGGTTTTTTTTCAGCGATCGGGAATTCGGATGAGCGCGCCTTTTTCTTCGTTTTCCGCAAGACGAGGAATCCCGTGTTCGACGTGGTTATGCCGATGTTGTCAGCGGCCGCCAACAGGGGAGTGGGAATAATCCTGCTGGGAGCGGCTTTGATCGCGGTCGGCGGAAAGATGCGGGGCGCGGGAGTCGCCATGCTCGCATGTGCGGGCGCGGCGGGCCTGTTCACGGAGCTGGTCGCGAAGAAAGCGTGGTTCAGGGCCCGGCCTTTCATGGCGATTCCGGGCGTGAAGCCGAGGATCTCGCATGAGAGATTGAGACGCCGTTCTTCTTTTCCATCCGGCCATTCAGCGGGATATTTCGCGGGCGCGGTGTCCCTTTCCATTTACATGGGGGATGCGCGGCTCGCCGTTGTTTTTTGCGCCGTGGCCGCGCTCGGAGCTTATTCAAGGGTTTACAACGGAGTCCACTATCCTTCCGATGTGATAGCCGGGTCGGCCTCTGGGATTATTTTCGCTCTGAGCATAATGCATTTTCTCATGCCTGTCGTGAGCGGGCTTTGAGCGAACGGCCGCAGTTTTTTTGCAGCCGAATGTTACAAACGCCGGGCAAAGTGTTAAGCTACTCTATGTAATTCCTGTAGTAACATCTGCTCGCTCGAAAAGCCACGGATTGTTCGCATTAAAAACAATTGCAAAAGAAGCGGGAAAAACTTTGAAAACGAATCAAAGAAATAAATACATTATTTACTGGTTTGCAACTTTTCTTGTCTGCTGGCTTTCCGCCTTGTCGCTCATTATGAAGGACGAGAAGGACTCGGTGCGGCAGTTCCAGACGACTCAGAGGGGGGTCTTGATAGCCGCCGCGAGCGTGCCGAAACTGATGGTCAACATGAACGTGCCGGCGTTCTTCCTCGAATACGGATACAACCTGATCCGGATGAAAGATATAAGGAAGGCTGTTAATGATTATCTGAGAAAAAGCGTCCCGAAGGAAGTGGTGGGATACGGAAACGTTTTCATTTTCGACTCGCAGAAAAGGATGATCTACCACAATGGGAAATTTCCCGAGAGGTACATTGGGGCGAAAGTGGGGAAGATTTTCCGTGAGAGGGAGCGCCGGTACGGAGCGGAAGGACTCGGGAAAATTTCCGCATCGATAGACAGATGGGGCGAAGGAACCGCTTTGTTCAAGTGGTCCGCGAGCGACGCGGTCATGATAGGTTCGTGGAAGACGATCCCGATCCACAACGGCGATAAGATGGTGATGATGCTTTACGCGGAGCGGAAAGAAGTGCTGAAGAGCATGGGGTTTTACGACAGGTTGTGGAAGACGCTGATCGGCGCTCTGTTTTTCAACCTTTTATTTTTCTTCGCCGGAGTGGAGATGATCCGTATGACGGCGCGCCAGTCCGCGCTCGAGGAAAGGGAGAAAAACCGCGAGGAGTTTTTCAAGGCGGAAAAGAAGTACCGGCACATATTCGAGATGTCAACCGATCTGATCGCAATATTCGACAAAGACGGAGTGGTGGTCGATGTTAACCCGGCGGTTGTTGAGACGGTGGGTGTGCCTAAAGAGGTGATAGTGGGAAGGCATTTCACCGATTTCGACACGGAAGAAGAGAAAGAGAAAATAAGGGAAATATTCGTCGCGAACTTTGAGAAGAGAAGAAGAACAGAGTTTGAAGCGAAGTTGAAAACGGTGTCCGGGCGGGACGTGCCGTTAAGCGTGGTAGGGACGATTTACGAGCACGACGGAAAACTTTTCGCGCAGGGCATAGGGAGGGACATAACCAAGCAGAGGGAGAGAGAGAACCAGAGGATAGTGAACGCGAAGCTTGAAGCGGAGATAGAACACTTGAGGAAGCTCAACATACTCAAGACGAACTTCCTGTCGATGGTGTCCCACGAGCTACGTACGCCGCTTGCAGTGATTCTCGGGAACATCGGGCTGCTGCTCGGCCCCCGGGCCTCAGAGCTCCCCGAAGCCGCACTTGAAAGGCTGCGGACGGTCGAGCGAAGAGGCCGCGAACTGAAAAAACTGATAGACGATCTCTTGAGCCTCGCATCCATAGACGCGGATAAGCTCTCGATGAACCTCGAAACTTTCACGGTCGCGGATTTTGTGGGCGATATTCTGTCGAAATACGAAAACATTTCGGCGCAGGGGATGATACGGTTCGAGACTGACATTCGTCCGGGTGATCTCGTTCTCACAGCGGATCGCTACAGGCTTTCTCAAGCGGTGGACAACCTCGTGAACAATGCGATAAAGTTCAGTCCGCCGGGAGAGAAAGTCACGGTGGAGACATTTTCCGAGAAGGATGAAATCGTGATCGCGGTGAGCGACAACGGACCCGGAATACCGGATGAAGCGCTCGATCAGGTGTTCGACAGATTTTATCAGGTTGACAGCACGCTTGCGAGGCGTTCCGGCGGAGTGGGCATAGGGCTTGCGATAACGAGGGAGCTTGTGAAACTGCACGGCGGCAGGATATCCATTCAAAACGTCGATCCGGAAGGGTTGCGGGTCGAAATACGACTGCCGAAGCTGCCCGCGAGAATGGAGCGGTTGAAAAACGCCGCCGGCGAGAAAAAACTCGTATTGATCGTGGACGACGACGAGGAGTTCTGCTCCCTGATCGGAAGGTTTCTCGAGGACAACGGATACAGAGTCATGAGCGAGGGCGACATAGACCGTGCGGCGGCGAGCATCAAGAATGAGAAACCCGCGCTCGTGATGCTGGACGCCGGGATTTTCCCCTACGGCGGGCTCGAGGCCTGCCGGATGATAAAAGAGATCCCCGAAGCCGAGGGAACGTTCGTTTTCCTAACAGGCACGCCCGGAGATGAATCGCTCGCGGACAAGGCGCGGGCCGCCGGGGCGTCGGATTACATTCAACGCCCATTCGACTTCGGGGATTTTCTATCGAAGGTGAAATTGTACACAGGACAGTATGCGTGAAAGGCGTCGAAGGAGGAGAGGATGAAACCGGTTATAGATGATCCGATAAAATATGCGAGAGAAACCGTGGGCGGAGATCCGCTATCGAAATTTCTCGGAATAAAGATCGAGGAAGTCAGGGAAGGCTACGCGAGGGTTTCGCTCGAAGTGAAGCCGGAATACATGAATGCGGTAGAGCGCGCGCACGGTGGAATCGTGTACATGGTTCTGGATCAGGCGTTCGCCGTCGGCTCCAATTCGAGAGGGGTCTCCGCGGTGGCGCTGGCTGTGACGGTCAACTATTTGTCCGGCGCGCCGGCCGGCTCGACCATAGTCGCCGAGGCCACGCCGATCGAGACTAAAAGAAAAGTTAGCGTGTGGAAACTTGAGGCGAGGACCCGCGAGGATGGGAAGATTGTAGCGACCGCCACGGGCACGGCGTACCATCAGGGATGAGGGCCTGACGCTTCGCCGGTTTTCAGGAGTCGCTTTTCACCCGCACATTTCCAATATCAATTGATACAGGACGTCGATTCCGAATTCGAGCCCGTCCACCGGGATGCGCTCGTCGTTGCCGTGCATCGTGCTGAGGTAGTCCTGCGGCGGGATTGCGGATTTGAACGGCATGAATCCGTAAGCCGGAACACCTCGCGCGCGGAGGAACCGCTGGTCGGTGGCGCCCGTCATGAGGAACGGAACCGCTATTCCGGCGGGATCGTTTTTCTCAATCACTTTCACTATCGCGTTCCACAGCTCGGTTCCGAGAGGGCTCTCGGTCGGGTTCGGCATGTCGTCATGCAAAAGCTCTATTTCATCGACGTCGAGTTCTTTTTTCAGTTTCGCCTTGAACGATTCCGCGGTCGTGCCGGGCAGTATCCGGCAGTCGAGAATCGCCTCGCACGTTTCGGGAATGACGTTTTCCTTCGAGCCTGCGTGAAAGACGGTGGCCGATACGGTGTCCCGCAGCATGGCGGAGATCGAGTCCGCGACGTCTTTGTTCATGGAGCGGATCGCGCCTATGATCAAGTCAGTGAAGAGCGGGTTGAACAGTTGCCGAATGGCAAAATTTTTCGGGAACGGCAGAACCTTGTCGGCGATTTCGTTGAAGATCAGCGCCACGGTTTCGGTCCTTTTAATCGGCCGCGGGACGGAAGCCTTGGCGACCGCGCGCGACATTTTCAGAATGGGATTGTTCGCTTTCGGTATCGCGCCGTGGCCCGGCTCGCCCCGCGTGACGACTCTGAACCAGCAGACGCCTTTCTCGGCGTTCTGGCAGAAATAGACGTTTTTTCCCTCGAGAGGAACCGCGAACCCGCCGCCCTCGTTAATCGAGTATTCGCAGTCGAGCTTGTCGGCGTGGTTCTTCAGGAGCCAAGCCATGCCTTTCGACCCGCTTCGTTCTTCGTCCGCCGCGCACACGAGAATGACGTCGCGCTTAAGCTTCACTCCGCTTCGCTTGAGTTCGAGCACGGCGACAATGTGGGAGGCGACGGTGAACTTCATGTCGATCGAGCCGCGGCCCCAGATAAAACCGTCTTTCTCGATCCCCGCGAAAGGGTCCACGGTCCAGTGTTCCCTATCGGCGGGGACGACGTCGAGGTGGTTCGATATCATGAAGGGCTTCTTACTTCCGTCGCCCTTGAGTCTGCAGATGAGGCTTCCCCGGCCGGGCGCGGATTCGAGAATTTCGCTCTCGATGCCGGCGCCGGCGAGCACGTCCCGGATGTACTCGCACGCGGCGGTTTCATTCCCGGGCGGGTTCGTGGTGTCTATTTTCAGAAGGTTTATAAGATGCTGTTTTACTTCGTCGGCGAGTCTTTTCACGTCAGGGCCGTCCGGCATGTTGCGCCACCTCGCTGTGAAATTATTTCTGGGGATTATACAGTTTTCGGCGTTATGAAGAAATAGGTAATCCGGGGAATCCGAGTGAACGGAGAGCTTCGTAGACGACGATACCAGTCGAAGTGGCGAGGTTAAGACTTCGGACGGCGGGAAGTATGGGGATTCTGAAACAAGAGTCTTCGTACTCGCGCATCAGTTCCGGGGGCAGTCCCTTTGTTTCAGCGCCGAACACAAGGTAGTCGCCGGGTTTGAACACTGCGCCCGAATAAAGCCTTGCGGCGGATTTCGAGAATAGGAGGAATCGGGCGCCGGGGCCGGCCGATTCTTTCAGTGCGGCGAAATCCTTATGGCGGCGGACATCGACGTGCGGCCAGTAGTCGAGCCCGGCGCGGCGCACGGCGCGATCGTCGATCCTGAACCCGAGTCGCCCTACGAGGTGAAGGGGTATCCCTGTGGCGGCGCACAAGCGCGCGGTGCTGCCGGTGTTCTGCGGAATCTCGGGGTTCACGTAAACGATGTTCAGAGGCGCTTCAGGATTTTCCATGGCGGAATCATTTTATCCGTGCGGAGCATGTATTTTCAACCCGGCGCGCCGATTAGCCCGTATTTTTTCGGAGAAAAATCAGGATTAGCGTGGACAGCGCCCGGCCGAAGCCGCGCGCGCCCAACTTCACGGGGAATGGTGTTTGTGGTAAACTAAGGAATCCTTAAGGTTGGGTGATATCAGATACAGGGGCGACAGTGGATGAAAAAAGTAGGAATAAGGGTGAATCCCGACAAGGTCGGGAGACACGAAGCGGAAGATATTTCGAACTGGCTTGAGAAGAAGGGCTATACGCCGGTAATGGTGTCGATCGGGGAACGCATCCCCGCCGGATTGGAGCTGCTGATAGTGATGGGGGGCGACGGAACGCTGCTCGGCGCGTCGCGCGCGGCGGCGAAAACCGGCGTTCCGATCATAGGCATAGATTTCGGGGGCATGGGTTTCCTGTCGCAGATAAAATTCAAGGACGCGAAGAGCGCGCTGTCGCAGGTGCTCGCCGGTCTGTACACGATTGACGAAAGAATGATGATAGAGGCCGAGGCGCTCTGCCGGGGTTCAAAGAAGAAAAAGCTGCTGCCTGCCGTGAACGACGTGTCGGTGACGCGGAACTCGGGGCGGATGATCAGGTTGAAAATTTTCATAAACAACAATCTGATGACCGAGTTGCCCGGGGACGGATTCATAGTGGCGAGCGCTACCGGATCGACGGGATACTCGCTGTCTGCGGGCGGCCCGGTGGTGGCGCCTGAGCTCGACGTGCTGGTGCTCACGCCGATTTGCCCGCACTCGCTTTTCGGCCGCTCGATAGTCGTGAGCGGCGGCGAAACGATAAGGGTGGAACTCCCGAAAGACCGCAACGACCTTATCATGACGATAGACGGCCAGAAGGAATACTTCCCGCAGTCCGGCGGCTCGGTGGTGATACGCCGCGCCCCGTACTCGGTCAAATACGTTCGTGTGACGGAGTCGGTTTTCTTCGAAACAGTCAAAGACAAATTCCGACTCGCGTAGGAGGGCGTCTTGTTACGCGAGTTCCGCATACAGGATTTCGCCATAGCGGACGATCTCGAGATAGAGTTCGCCGAAGGGTTGAACGTCATAACGGGCGAAACGGGTTCGGGTAAATCCGTAATAGTCAAAGCGTTGAGCCAGATTCTCGGCCATAAAAGTTCGCCGGGCGCGGTGAGAGCCGGGCGTGATCGCGCCGTCGTCGAAGGCGTTTTTCAATGGCGCCCGCCGGCGTTTCTCGCGGCCGAGCTCGAACAGGCGGGCATCGTGCTCGACGAAGACGACACGCTGATACTTTCGAGAGAAATACTTGCGAACGGACGCTCGACGTCACGCATCAACGCACGCGCGGTCCCCACCCAGCTCCTGCGCCGCGTCGGGGAACACATAGCGGACCTCCACGGCCAGTATCAGCATCAGGCGCTGTTGAGAAAAAACGATCACACCGAATTTCTCGATACGCTCGGCGGGGCCGCACACAGGGCGCTGGCCGAAAAGACGGCGGTCGCGCACAAGGAAATGTCCGAACTTATTGCTGAAAAGAGACGAATCGATTCAAGCCGTCAGGCGCGCGCGGATGAGCGCGATCTGCTGATTTTCAGAGTGAAGGAAATCGAATCCGTGATCGGCGGCGCGGAGGAATACGCGGAACTCGAAGCGAATGTGAAAAGACTTGAGAACGCCGAGACGCTCGGCGAAGCCGCGACGGAGGCTTACGAAATGCTTTCGCCGAACGGCTCCGACACCTCGGCGTACAACAGGATCGAAAACGCGATATCGCATTTGAGCCAGTTCGAGGGGCTCGATCCGAGGATCGAGGAGGCCCGAGCGGCTCTGGCGGAGGCCGCGCCTCTCGTGGACGCGGCCGCCCGCGCCATGAGGTCTCTCGCCTCGGACTCCGAAGCTGACCCCACGCGGTTGGGCGAAGCACAGGACAGATTGATCGAAATACGGGAGCTGATAAAAAAGAACAAATGCGCGGACGCCTCGGATCTCGTCGCATTTAAAAACCGCGCCGCCGAAAGGCTCGCCGAGCTCGACCGTGAGGATTGTTCGGGCGGCGAACTTGAACAGCGAATTGAAAAAGCGGCCGCCGATCTTGTAAAATTCGCCTCGGCTTTGACCGAAAGCAGGGGCAAGGTCTGCGGAAAGATAGAGAAGCGCATGAAGGTGGAACTTGAAGAGCTTGGAATGAAAGGCGCGAGGTTCAAAACGTCTCTGGCGCCGGCGGTGGACCCGGACGGGCTTCCCGGTTCGGCGGGTGCTGAGAGAGCCGAGTTTCTTTTCAGCGCGAACCCGGGGGAACCCCCGCGCGCTCTCTCGGAAATAGCGTCCGGCGGCGAACTGTCGCGCGTGATGCTCGCCTTCAAAACGTTGCTGAACAGAGACGACACGGTTCCAGTGCTCGTCTTCGACGAAATAGACACGGGGATAGGCGGTGTGACCGCGCAGGCGGTCGGCGGAAGGCTCGCCGCGCTCGGCGGCCACCGGCAAGTGATCAACATTACGCATCTGCCGCAGGTAGCCGCGTTCGCGGACGTGCACATCGCGGTCTCGAAAGAGCAGAAAGGCGGAAGGACGCTGATAAGGACGGGAATTGTCAGAGACGACACGAGGCTGCGCGAGCTCAGCCGGATGCTCGGCGACGCGGGCGTGAGAAATGCGTCTGTGGAACTCGCGCGCCAGCTTCTCTCGGACGCCGCCGAGGCGAGGGAGGCGGCGTCATGAACATCTCCGGCATAGTGAGAATCGATGCGAGGACCAAGGACCTCGTAAAAAGACTCAAACCCGGCGAGATAGCAGTTATCCTCCACGAAGACCTCGACATGGTAGCCGCGGAAAATCTCGTTACGTGCAAGCCGAAGGCGGTGATAAACTGCCACGCCTCCATCTCCGGCAAATATGTGAACCGGGGTCCGTATCTTCTTCTCGAAGCCGGGGTCCCGCTCGTCGATAACGCCGGTGACGATCTGCTCCGGGAGATTTCCGAGGGAGACAAGGTAGATATATCGGACGGGGACGTGAAGGTGAACGGACGAACCGTGGCGAGGGGGACGCTTCTCACCGAGAGGCAGTTGAACGCGCGCAACCAGATCGCGAAGGAAAACATGGAGAGTATGATCGAGAACTTCGCGTCGAACACGCTCGAATATCTGAAGAAAGAAAAAAGTTTGCTGTACAGCAACCTCGACATAGGCGGGCTGAGGCTTGATTTCAGGGGAAGACAGGTTCTGGTCGTAGTGCGCGGCTCGGAGTTCAAGAAAGACCTTGCGGCGCTTCAGCAGTACATACGGGAGCAGCAGCCGGTTTTGATAGCAGTGGACGGCGGCGCGGACGCGCTGATAGAAAACGGGTTCAGGCCGAACATAATACTCGGAGACATGGACAGCGTGACGGACGCGGCATTGCGTTGCGGAGCGCTGCTGGTGGTTCATGCGTACGAAGGCGGGCGCGCGCCGGGCATGGCGCGGCTCGAAAAACTCGGCGTCGAGGGAGTGGCGATCCCGACCATCGGCACGAGCGAGGACCTCGCGCTCCTGCTCGCCTATGAGCGCGGGGCGGAACTGATCGTCATCGTCGGAAGCCATTTCAGCATGGAGGATTTTCTGTCCAAGGGGCGGCGCGGGATGGCGAGCACTTTCCTCACCCGGCTGAGAGTCGGCTCGGTGCTCGTCGATGCGAAGGGCGTGAGCAAACTTTACGACAACAAGATCACGCCGAAACTTCTCGTGTATCTGCTCATTGCGGCGCTGTTCCCCATAGCGGCGATCTTTTTCGTGTCGCCGCTCGGCCCGATAGCAAGACAGTTCGTGCGCCTTCTGCGGCTGTTCCTTAATTTGTGACGGGAGGGCCCTGACATGGGACCGATAAATATAAAGTACCACGTGGTTTCGCTCGCCGCGGTGTTCCTCGCTCTCGGAGTGGGGATACTCGTGGGGTCGAGCACGAATTTTTTCGGAATCAGTTCCATCCTCAACAGGCAGGACAAAGTGATCCGCCGCCTCGAATTCAACTACCGCGAGATCCGCCGCGAAGTAGCGGACGCCCGCAAGGAGCTCTCGACCTCGCAGGATTATACGAGGATGCTCGAGGGGGAGGTAATCCCTAAACTCGTCGGGGACAAGCTCGACGGGCTTACGTTCGGAGTGGTCACTATAGGCGAAGTCAAGGAAGGTGCGGACGAGGAGCCGGTGGTGAATTCGCTTAAAACATCGGGAGCGAACGTGGAGTTCACGATGAGGACGTCCATAGCGAGCCTGCGGAAAATGGCGGACGATGATTTCGGCGATTTCATTCCGAGGCTCGGCAAAGAGCTTTCGCGGGGCGCCAAGTTCGGCACGACCTACACCGGCGTTTTCGCGAAGGACGGCTCATTGGTCTCCGGCGGTTTCGACAGCCCGGTCTCGGGAATCGTCTTCGTGCTTGCGCCCGGCAACACCGCGCAGGATGTCCGCGAAGTGCTGCTCCCGCTCGAAAATGTGATCCTTGAAAACGGAGGAGCGGCCGTGAACGCGGCTCTCGACGCCGACGGGGATCTCGAACCGGTCTTCAATCAATCCCGACATCCGTTCTTTAAAGACACCGCGACTCTCAAATCGCAAATCGATATGATCCTCAGAGTTGACGAGATTTTCAAACAGAAAAAGGAGACGCATACCGTTGCTAAATAAAGGAACGGTTTCAATAATAATCCCCGCTTTCAACGAGGAGGACCGGATCGGCGCCACTATAGACGCGATCAGGGCCGCCAAGCTCGCCGATGAGATTGTTATTATCGACGACGGTTCGACGGACGGAACATCCAAGGTCGCCCTTGAGAAAAATGTGCGCCTCGTGAGAAGGCCCCGCAACCACGGGAAAGGCGCCGCCTTGAACGCCGGGCTCGCGATCGCCCTCGGCGAAGTGCTTGTTTTTCTCGACGCCGACCTCGGCGAGAGCGCCTCGAAGGCGAAACCGATCATAGACGCCGTGAAGAACGGCGACGCCGATTTTTCAATCGGCCGCTTTTCCTCGCCCGGCGGTTTCGGCTTCGTGCTGAAACTCTCGCGCCTCGGCGTGCGGCTCATGTGCGGATTTGAAGCCCATGCGCCCCTTTCAGGCCAACGCGCCATGCGACGCAACGTTCTCGGCGCGGTATATCCCCTGCGCGCCGATTTCGGCGTCGAAACAGCTATGCTGATAGACGCCGTGCGCGCGGGATTCAAAGTTGTCGAGGTTCCCGTGGACCTTTCGCATCGAGCAACCGGCCGCGATTTCAGAGGCTTCCTTCATCGCGCGCGACAAGGCATCGGGGTTCTTCGAGCCATCGCCTCGGCTTTTGTCAAATATTTCATTCTCAGAAAAAAACATCCTGCCCCTCAAAGAGACTGATCTTCGAATTACGCAATGTGTTTCACCACGGTTTCACCTTTTGAAAAGCGGATTCCGGGATGCTTCACATAATACGCAAGTTGGATGATACATATATTCTCCAATGTTGATTTATGTGTCAAAATGCGCTAAAGCGATGAATATAAGTGGAAAGCGCAAAAAAATCGATATAACATAATTATTGTTGAATATTTTTATCAATCATCATTTGACATAAAACGGCCGGGTGATATAATACAAAAAAACCGGGGTGAATGGGTATAAATATCTTGGTTTTGAAAGTCTCCGATCAGGAGACGCTTTCATTTTTGGGAACAGCCGAAAAACTCCGACGTCAACGGAAGAGATGTTTAGAATCCTCGGTTAAACCGGATTTTTCACGAGAAAAATCCGGGAAATCGGAAAAAGGGCGATCCACGGCGTTGCATCATCGACTCGAACTCGGTCACATACGAAACAGTATGCTCCCCCGTTCTCGCTCGATGCGTCTTGTATCTCATCCCTTTTTCCGATTTCAACCCACATTGGTTAATGGAGGGCGTCCATGAAATTTTTTCTTGATACGGCGAATATCGGGCAAATCAAGGAAATCAACGACCTTGGTCTGCTCGACGGGGTGACGACGAACCCGACGCTCATAGCGCGTGAAAAGAAGAAATTCAGGGAGACCGTCGAGGAGATCTGCTCCGTGGTAAAAGGGCCTGTGAGCGCCGAAGTGATCGCGCTCGACACGGATGGCATGCTGAAGGAGGCGCGGTTTGTTGCGTCGTGGGCGAAGAACATCGCGGTGAAGATACCCATGACACCGGCCGGCGCCAAGGCCACGAAGATTCTCTCTTCGGAGGGGATAAAGGTGAACATGACGCTCATCTTCTCTCTTCCTCAGGCTCTGATCGCGGCGAAGGCGGGAGCGAAATTCATAAGCCCGTTCATCGGCAGGCTGGACGACACTGGGCAGGATGGCATGGAACTCGTCGCTGACTGCGTGGAAATGATTCATGAGTTCGGATTCGACTCGGAGATAATAGCGGCGAGCATCAGGGGGCCGCTGCATGTTGTGCAATCGATACAAGCGGGCGCACACATCGCGACAGTGCCGTACTCGACGATCATGGGGCTTTTCAAGCACCCGCTTACGGACAGGGGAATAGAGTCCTTCATGAAAGACTGGAATAACGCCGGGCTCGGGTCGATCCTGTAGGGAATGGAAATCCGGCGGGGGGAAAGGCATTTTGGCGATAACGAAAAAACTGCTGATATTCGATCTTGACGGTGTGATTTACACGGGAGACGAACCGGTAGAGTATGCGGCGGAATCCTTAACCGAATTAAGAAAGCGAGAATTCGGGATCAGGTTTTTGACGAACAATTCCACGCGGAGCAGACTATTCTACGCGGAGAAACTTGAATCGATGGGGATGGAGGCCGCGCCGGAGGAAGTGATGTCTTCCGCGCTCGCCACGAGGTGTTATCTGAAGGAGCGCTCGCCTCACGGCGCGAAGGTGTTCGTGGTCGGCGAGGAGGGAATCGCGGAGGAGCTCGAAGGGTTCGAAATAGTGAGCCCTGAAAATAAGGAAGACGCGGATTACGTAGTGGTCGGGATGGACAGGCATATAACGTTTGATAAACTGGCGGACGCGTTCGACGCGTTGCGTGCAGGCGCGGAGATGATCGCGACGAATCGCGACCCCACCTACCCCATGCCGGGCGGCAAGCTGTTGCCCGGCGGCGGCGCGATCGTGGCCGCGCTCGCGGAGGCTTGGGGCCGAACGCCGTATGTGGCGGGCAAGCCCAACCCGCTGGGACTCAACATCCTCATGCGCTCCGCCGGTGTTTCGCCCGGCGAGACGCTCATGATCGGAGACCGGCCTTCGAGCGATATGGTCACCGGACGCAACGCGGGCGTTCAGACCTGCCTCGTCCTGACCGGTGTGACCTCCCGCGAGGATGTCGCAACGCTTTCGGGAGATTACAAACCTGATTTCGTGATTGACGATCTCCGAGGGCTTCTCGATCCGGATTTCATCATAAGCCCTTCGATAGGCGGCTCAGAAAATAGTGACGATGGGAATAAGAAAAGCTAAAAACCGTACCACACGCATCGCCGGTCCCGGCTTCACCGGCGAAATGCCCCTCCATCGCCTCTCTAAAAACCCAAAATCTTCTTTTGAACTACTGTCTTTTTCAAACGCCCCGGAAACCGGCCGCGGATTAAAATCGGGAATAACTTACTCTCATACATACCATGAACGGAAGGTGGAATCATGACTCGCTACATTTTTATCACAGGTGGTAACGTTTCATCGCTTGGAAAAGGAATTACCTCGGCGTCCATCGGGCGGCTCCTTAAAGCGCGAGGGATAAACGTCTCCGTGATCAAGATCGATCCCTACTTGAACGTGGACGCCGGAACTATGAACCCGTTCCAGCACGGAGAGGTCTATGTGACGGACGACGGCGCGGAGACCGATCTCGACCTCGGACACTATGAAAGATTCATCGATATCGAACTTTCAAAGCGGAACAACGTCACGACCGGACAGATTTACGACTCGGTGATACGCAATGAGCGCGAGGGGAAATACCTCGGCGGCTGTGTGCAGGTCATCCCGCACATCACGAACGAGATCAAGCACAGGATCAGGCTCGCGGCGCGCGAAAGCCGGGCGGAAGTCCTGCTCGTTGAAATCGGCGGCACGGTCGGCGACATCGAAAGCCAACCCTATCTCGAGGCGATCCGACAGTTCCGAAACGAGGTAGGCCGCGAACACGCGATCAACCTGCACCTGACCCTCGTGCCGTTCCTCGGCGCCGCGGGCGAACTCAAAACCAAACTCACCCAGCACTCGGTCAAGGAACTGCGGGGAATCGGGATTCAGCCGGATTTGATCGTGTGCCGCACGAAATGCGCTCTGAAGGAAGATGTGAAGGCTAAGATATCTTTGTTCTGCGACGTCCCGAAAGAGTGCGTGATCTCCGCCCCGGACACTTCCGAGATTTATGAAGTGCCTATGAATTTCGAGAAGGACGGCATGGCGGATATCATACTCGAACGCCTCGCCCTAAAACCCGAGGAGAACGAACTTTCGGACTGGAAAGACATGCTTGACAGGCTCGCCAATCCGGATGGAAAAGTGAGGATAGCCGTCGTGGGGAAATACATTCAGATACGCGATTCATACTTGAGCATACTCGAGGCGCTCAAGCATGGCGGCATAGCGAACAAGGTCGAAGTGGATTCGACGCTGATAGATTCGAGCAGGCTCGAAAAGTCCGCGGGCTTGAAGCTGCTGGAGAAGGCGAACGGAGTGCTTGTACCCGGAGGTTTCGGCACGCGGGGCATCGAGGGAAAAGTGCGCGCCGTGCAGTATGCGCGCGAGAACGACGTGCCTTTCCTCGGCATCTGCCTCGGGATGCAGAGCGCCGTGATCGAGTTCGCGAGAAACGTGTGCGGGCTGCGTGGCGCGCACAGTTCGGAGTTCGACCCCGAAACGCCGCATCCGGTGATCGACCTGATGCCGGACCAGAGGCATATCTCGGACAAGGGCGGCACCATGCGGCTCGGGAGCTATCCGTGCGTGCTCGCATCGAAGAGCCAAGCCGCGCAGTGCTATAAGAAGAAGAACATCGAAGAACGGCACCGGCACAGATTTGAGTTCAATAACGAGTATCGCGAGAAGATGGGAGAACAAGGGCTCGAGTTCTGCGGATTATCTCCGGACGGGCGGCTGGTCGAGATTATCGAATATCCGAAGAACGGATTTTTCGTGGCGACGCAGTTCCACCCGGAATTCAAGTCGCGCCCGACCCGGCCGCATCCTCTGTTCGAAGGCTTCATCCGCGCCGCGCGGGGACACGCCGGCGTATGATATGATACGAATCCGGGATAAAAAAAGGGGGCCGTGAGGCCCCCTTTTCTTTTTGCGGTTCTTGATTGTTTCTCAGAATGGATAACCGAGCGAGTAGATAGACTTCCATCCTTTAGAGAGCGGTTTCTTGAGGAGGGAGTCGATCTCCGCTTTCGGCCTTTCGCAGATTTCATTCGCGGGCGGCAGCTTGCCCACGGGAAATGTTTTGAGCAGGTCGTCGTGCAGTTTGACCATGTAATCGAGCAGGTCGTTGATACCTTCTTTTGCTTTATCGGCGTCGGCGAGCGTGGATTTCCCGACACAGCCTTCCGGGTAGGCGGATATCTCCACGGGGCCGCAACCGACCTGTCCGTACCATGCAACCGGCCTGTTGAGGAGGTTGCCGGCCTTGTCGATATGCCCGTCCGGCATGTATCCGCGCGGCTTCGTGTCAACGGCTTCTTTCATATCCATGAACTCGGGGAACAGCGCGAGCGACCACGAGGTTTCCACCTCGTCCGCGTGGATGAAGTTGGTCTCATACTTCCCGCCCTGATCTTTCAGTTTGAAAGAGTCGCGGACTGCATGGTACCAGTTGAGGTTGATGAATACGCCGGGCACCTGAAAGTGTTTTGCGAACTGGTGGATGGCGGTGGGGATCACGTATTCCTGTCCGTGTCCGTTGAGGAGGATCTGTTTCCTGAATCCCGCGTTCCAGAATCCAGCCATCATTGATTTGAGAAGTCCGTTGAAATAGTCCTCGGGAACGAGAACCGTGCCGGGCATTCCCATGTGGTGATAAGGATGGGAGCCGTACCAGAGCGGCTGGGCGATCGTGCATCCGGTCACTCGCGCGACTTGTTCCGCCATGCGGGTCACGAGGAACGTGTCCTCTCCCGGGCACGCATGAGGCCCGTGGGCCTCCGTGCTTCCGATCGGCAGTATGATGATGTCGTTCTTTTTCAGGCGCTTCTCGATCTGTCTCCACGTCATGTTCTGGAAATAAAGCCCGTCCGCGCTTTCCATGCTGCCGCCGGAGGGCGGGAGTTGCCATTTGTGTTTCTTCGGCGCGCTCGCCGCCGTCTTCTTTGCGACGCCTTTTTTACCCTTTGCCATAAATGCCTCCCTTTACTGTTTTTTCACGGCTTCACCTTGAACATGTTTGACGAAACCGGTTTTTGTGAGCCCGGCCGGCCCGGCCGGGCGTTGTTCCCTTCTCTCACCCGCGCGGCGCGACACAGCTCGGCGACGGGTGAAATCGCTCCTTCATTTTTACGGAATAACCACTACTTCTATCGCATCGCCTTTTTTCATCGCCTCGATTCCATCCACTATATCGTCCAGCTTGATTTTGTGCGTCACGAGCTTCTGAAGCGGCAGGCGTCCGCTGCTGAGCAGACGGATCACTGCCGGGAAAGTGTGGTTTGCTATATATGTTCCGATCACGTTTATCTCGTTCCGGGTTATCGTGTTCTGCACGAACTCGCAACGCGCCGTGCTGTTCATTCCGAACAGGAGGATCTTTCCGCCCCGGCGGCACAGAACGACCGCGTCGTTTAAGAGCGAGCCCACGCATTCGATGACAGCGTCCGCCCCGATGCCGGTCTCCGCGAGCACTGCCTCTCGAAGGTTTTTTTCCTTCGGGTTGATTATTATGTCGGCGCCCATCTCCATCGCCATCTTCGCGCGCATTTCATTCACTTCGGCTACGATGATTTTCCCCGCGCCGTTGAGCCGCATCATGGCCGTGTAGTACAGGCCGATCGGGCCGGCGCCGAGTATGACCACCGATTCGCCGGGCCGCAGCGCGAGCTTGTTCGTGCCGTTCACGACGCAGGACAACGGTTCCGCGAATATCGCGAGGTCGGTCGAAAGGGCCTGCGGGATTTTGTGGAGCGCCTTCGCCGGAGCGACGTTGAACTCCGCGAACCCGCCGTCTATG
>JAKLIR010000140.1 GCA_022709505.1 bacterium
CACCGAGCACGGCGGCTTCTCGGTTTTCTGCGGCGTCGGCGAAAGAACCCGCGAAGGAAACGACCTCTGGCTCGAAATGAAAGAATCGGGCGTTATCGATAAAACCTGCCTCATGTTCGGACAAATGAACGAGCCTCCGGGCGCCCGACTCAGAGTCGGCCTCTCCGGACTCACAATGGCCGAATTCTTCCGTGACGAGGAAGGACAGGACGTACTGCTGTTCATCGACAACATCTTCCGCTTCACTCAGGCCGGTTCCGAAGTATCAGCACTCCTCGGCCGTATGCCTTCAGCCGTCGGGTACCAGCCCACGCTCGCAACGGAAATGGGCGCTCTTCAGGAAAGAATTACCTCAACAAGAAAAGGCTCCATCACTTCAGTACAAGCGATCTACGTTCCTGCCGACGACCTTACCGACCCCGCACCGGCGACAGCATTCGCTCATCTCGATGCGACAACGGTTCTTTCGAGGCAGATATCGGAACTCGGCATTTATCCCGCCGTCGATCCGCTCGACTCCACATCGAGAATCCTCACCCCTGTGATCGTCGGAGACGAACACTACGAAGTTGCGAGAAAAGTGCAATTCACTCTTCAGAAATATAAAGACCTTCAGGATATCATCGCGATCCTCGGTATGGAAGAACTCTCCGAAGACGATAAAATCACAGTCGGAAGAGCGAGAAAAATCCAGAGATTCCTCTCTCAGCCGTTCTTTGTGGCGGAACCCTTCACGGGCCGCCCCGGAAGATACGTGCCATTGAAGGAAACCGTAAAAGGATTCGACGAGATCGTTTCAGGAAAACACGACGATCTTCCCGAGCAGGCATTCTATATGGTCGGAACGATCGAAGAAGCAGTTGAAAACGCCAAAAAGATGGTGTGACAAAGAAAAAAGATTCAGAAAATCTCAAGCCTGCCGCTGATAGCGGTGAAAGGCGGGATGCGATAAACCATGGCGACGTTCTCAGAGGGAAAAACATTCGAACTCGACATAATGACCCCCATGAAATCCGCTTTCACGGGGCAAGTGGAATATCTCTCCGCGTTCGGGGTTGACGGCTCATTCGGTGTTCTCGTCAACCACGCACCGATGCTGAGCGCCCTCGACTTCGGGCCGCTCTTTGTGAGAAAACCCGGCGGAGAGGGACAATGGTTCGTGGTCTGCAGCGGCTTTTTCGAGATACACGAGAACAAGGCCGCTCTTCTCGTCGAAACATGCGAATCAAAACAAGATATAGATGTAAATAGAGCGCTTGCCGCGAAAGAAAGAGCAGAGAAAAGACTCACCAATCCTGAGAACGTCGATATCGACAGGGCTCGCGCCGCACTACAAAGAGCACTCGTTAGAATTCAAACCGCAGCGAAATAATCCCGGATTCGTCAATAGTGCGCCGAATCCGGTGCAATGTTCATAGCGGCGAACAGCTTCGTTGTCGTCGCATTTTTTTGTTCACGTACATCGCGGTACGCTCACCGGCAAGATACTCCTTCCGCCTTGCTTTTCATCCGCTTTGAATCATTGCTCCCGAATACAAATGACGGAATCGGGATAATAAGTTCCGCCGATAGCTCATTTCATCACCGGAATAATTCTCAAAATCACATATCTAATTTCATGTTGGATTTTTTCCGATTTCCTCGGCTGTTGCCCCAAATCGGGTTTTCGTCCTGAAAACCTGAATGATGGTGTTCGGTCTATAACGGCCCGCTACTTCTTTTTCTTCTTAGCCGCAGTGGTTTTTTTCTTCTTTTTGGCATCCCAGCGCGCGGCAGTGAATTTCTCCACGTCGGACGGTTCCTTGAAGAGTATCTTCGCATCCTGATCCTTGGAATCAGCCGTGCACTTGTCAGGGTTATAGTCCCTGCAAATATCAGGCCGCTTATCGTAGATCATGCACCGGTTGTTTTTCAGATTCTTGCACAGAGAGACGAATTCAAGGACCCAGTTGTCTTCCTGATCCTTATAAACGGACACGTCCTCATGGCAGACGAACCATCTGATATCGTCAAAATCTTTTCTCGATCTCGGCGTGTCTATGACGAGCGCCGTGTATCGGCAGCATTTCGCATTGCATTTGTCAGCTTCGCATTTTCCCATTGATGTCGATCCTCTTACCTTCTTTTCTTTGATTTAAGCTTTCGATCCGGGTATGAGAACATTTTTGTCGAGAGGAATGTACATAGTCGCAGCTTTCTTAAGATCCTCCGATGTATTGTTCGGAAATGAAACGACTTCCGTGACGACGCCCTTGGCTTTCAGCATGTGAATCAGATCGCAGAAATCACCGTCTCCGGACACGAGAACAACCACATCGAGGCGTTCCGCCATGGCTATTGTGTCTATCGCAATGCCCATGTCCCAATCGCCTTTTGCGGTTCCATCCGGCCTCACCCTCAAGTCTTTCGACTTTATTTCGTAGCCTATGCCGTTGAGAATATTTATAAAAGTCGTCTGATCGATATCTGGCGTTTGCACTATGTACGCGATTGCGCGGATAAGCTGTCTTTCGTTCAGACAGATGTTAAGCAGTTTGGAAAAATCCACCTTGGAGTGATGCTGGTATTTTGCCGAATAGAACAAGTTTTGAACATCCACGAAAATTCCTACTCTTTGGGCTTTGAGAGCCATTAAAACCTCCGATACTTCCAATGTCCGCGTTTACAGCGGTTTTTCAGGTCAAATTTCCCTTTCAGGTTCCGGGTCGACCGTCTGTCTCAATTTGTATGCATGAGACAACGTTTCCCCGTCGAGGTAATCGAGGTCAGCGCCGCGAGGAAGGCCTCGGGCCGGGCGTGTCACCCTGATTCCCATTCCGGTTAGTTGCCGAGCGATGTGAGACGCGGTCGTCTCCCCGTCGAGGGTCGGGTTCGTGGCGATCAACACTTCCTTGATCCCGCCGCTCCTCACCCTGTCCAGCAGTTCCTTCACTCGTATCTTGTCCGGGCCTATGCCTTTCACAACGTTCATGTTTCCGCCGAGAACGTGGTAAAGCCCGTTGTGGCTTTTCGAACTTTCCATTGCAATCACGTCTTCCGACGCTTCAACCACGCAAATGAAAGTATGGTCCCGCTCGGGGTCCGAACAAATCTCGCAGGGATTCTGTTCCGTGTTCACAAAGCAGGAAGAGCAGGGCGAAATGCTTTTCTTCACACGCACTATGGCTCTTGCCATTTCCCTTGCGGTTTCATAGTCCATTTTCACAATGGACTCCGCCATGCGTTGCGCCGAACGAGGCCCTACTCCGGGAAACTTCTGGAGCGCCTCTATTAGCTGTCGGATTGATTTAGGCCTGTTCATTAAAAAGGGCACACTGCCTTTGACATCATCAGAACGGAAGCTGCAAGCCGGGAATCTGCGGAAGACCCTTGGTGAGTTCTCCCATTCTTTCCTGTGAAAACTTTTCCGATTTTCCGATCGCTTCTCGAACGGCGAACAGAACAAGGTCTTCAAGCATTTCAACATCATTCGGATCGACGATGCCCGGATCGATTTTAATTTCGAGAACGTCGCGTTGGCCGTTGACTTTGCATGTCACTTTGCCGCTCGGGTCCGCTCCGATGATCTCCGCTTTTTCGAGTTCAGCCTGTATTCTGGCAATGTCTTCCTGCATCTTCTTCATCAGGCCGCCCATCTGCTGCATGTTAAATGACATTTAAGCACTCCTTTTGTCAGATCTCCCGGTTGGAGGGGAACACCTCGTTCAAGGTGTCGAAAAGGGAAAGAGGCTGGGGCTTGGATTCTATTTGCGCCGGCGCTTCCGCCGCTGTTTCCGGCGCCGCTTTCGGCTGCGCCTTTACTTCCTCTTCAGCATCGTTATTCCCAACAGGCTGACTTGAATTATCTTCCGCCCGGCCCGCCGTCGCGACTTTGATCCTCGCCTCAAATCCGGTTGCGCTCAACAGCGCTTTTTCCATGACGGCCACTCGGGCCTTGTTGTTCATCATCTCGAAGTGGAAAGAATGTTCCGGTTTGAATTCCATCGTCAGAACGTTTCCTTCCACATTAGCCGGTACGCCGGCCGCGGCGAACATATATATTGAAATGTCGCTCTCTCTTACCTTATGCAACACGTCGTTCCACTTTGAAAGGATCGCCTGCAATTCGGGCGGTCCGGATGGAACGACGATTCTTTCGTCGTCGAAAATCTTCTTCGATTCCGGGTCTGATTTCGGAGCGTGGTGAGCAGGTTCTTCCGGGATCGAAATTTCAGGTTCGGCCGGAACGGAGGGCTCAAAGGCCGCTTCCTTTTCGATTATTTCGGGGGGCTCTTCCACGGGTTCGACTTTTTTCGGGGCCTTAGCCGGGCTCTCGGAGCGTGTTTTCGCTACTGAAGTTTTCTCATCCGTCAACGAGGGTCCGGAGATGATGTCAGAGAGCCGGATCAAGAGTATTTCGAGTACTATCCTCGGATATGTCTCCCATCTTATCCGGTCTTCCACCTTGGCTGTTTCATCTATGAGGGCGACGAGAGCCTCCCGGGAAACCGCGTCGGCGTGGTTCATCAGAATCTTAATCTCTGCGTCGGAATAGATTTCCGCGGCGGGGCGGATTTTCTGTTTAACAAGATAAAGGTCTCTGAAATGTTCGAGCAGGAAGCGCAGAAACATGCTCGAACTTTTTCCGGCGCTGAAGAATGCGTTGAAGATGTCGAACGATTCCGCGATGTCGCCGTTAAAAAGTGAATTCATGAGTTTCGATATTTCGTGCCGTTCGGGAAGCCCGAACACTTGGTTCACGTCGGCGAAGGAGATGTGGCCGTCGCTGAAGGAAACGAGTTGGTCGAGAATGCTGATCGCGTCGCGCAGGGAGCCGTCCGCGGTTTTTATTACCGTTTCGAGGGCCTTGTCTTCGATGGTGAACTTTTCCTGTTCGGCGATCCACCTTATGTGTTTTCCGATTTCATCGTCGCTGAGTCGTCTGAAATCGAACCGTTGGCAGCGTGAGAGGATCGTGGCGGGAAGTTTCTGGGGCTCGGTCGTGGCCATTATGAAGATCACATGCTTCGGAGGCTCTTCGAGAGTTTTCAGAAGAGCGTTGAAGGCTTCGCGCGTGAGCATGTGCACTTCGTCGATGATGTAAACCTTGAAGCGCGCCTGAATCGGCGGGATGCGGACCTTCTCGCGAAGGTCGCGGATATCGTCTATCCCGCGGTTGGAGGCGGCGTCGATTTCGATGACGTCGAAAAGGGTGTCCTTGGTGATTGCCATGCAGTTGTCGCACTGATTGCAAGGGATCGCCGTCGGGCCGTTTTCACAGTTGAGTGATTTGGCGAGGATGCGCGCCGTGCTTGTTTTGCCGGTCCCGCGCGGGCCGCTGAAAAGATACGCGTGCGCTATCCTGTCGCGGAGGATCGCGTTCTTTAAGGTTGTCGTGATGTGGGACTGCCCGACTATCTCGTCGAAAGTCTGAGACCTGAATTTGCGATATAAGGAAATATAATTCATGAGAACGCCTTAATAGAAGAGAAAAGTTCCGCCGGGAGGAGAAAAAGACCGTGCACCGGGCTCCGATCGTTTTCCACCCGCGCTAACCTTGGCAGTTAACTCAGACCAAGCTTATCCACGGCACAGAAACGTTACTGCTTACCGCTGCTACCTTCCGGTCCTGACGGGGTTCACAGGCGTCCCTTGCGTGGGGCCCGGCCCTCAACGCCACTTACCGAGGGCGGACCGGACAGAAAAGACCTCGACGCGGAATTCAATCCCGCTATAGCGGATTGCGGGTCACAGGGTACCGCTACCACCCCATCTAGCACGGTCTATTTCTCGTCCCAGCAAACTCTTTTCATTCCGGCCGAAAAGGTTTTTTCATCCCGTTCGTCCGGCTCATCTTCTTCGTCATTATCGTTTGACGAGTTTTCTATTATATTATACCATCTATGTACTTTTCAACGGGCATTCAATTACGCTTCATAAATACCGATATAATGTGGCCTTTACTAATTCGATGATTCCAAAAAAAACAGCGGTGATAGATGTTGGAACGAACACGGTTCGGCTTGCCGTTTTTGAAATCGCCGGAGACGCGGCGAGGATCATACTCGAGAGAAATGAAATAACGAGGATCGGCGAAGGTCTGCGAGGTTCGGGTGTCATCAGTTCTGAAGCAATAGGCAGAACGGCGAAAGCAGTGAGGTCTTTCGTAGAGGAGAGCCGTTCGATCGGGGTGGAAAAGTTCCTGCCGGTCGGCACACAGGCGCTACGCGCCGCCCGAAACGCGGATGAGTTCACCGCTACGCTTTCAACGCTCGGACTGAACATCGAGATCGTTCAGGGGGACGAAGAGGGGCGGCTTTCATATCTCGGTGTCCTCTCAGGCATGAAAGAGCGGCCGGAGAAGATGCTTGTTATCGACATAGGCGGCGGGAGCACCGAACTTTCATTCGGAGAGGGCGGTGTTTGGAACGGGGCGAGGAGCTATCCGGTGGGCGCCGTGGTCTTGAAGGAAGAATTCTTTCTTCACGATCCTCCCCTCGGAAGTGAAATCGATTCTCTCGAAAGTGCGATCGAGGAGAGGATGGATTTTGATCGAGCGATGAGCGAGGGAAGCCTGCTGTGCGCGGGAGTGGCCGGCACATTATCCACTCTCGCCATGATGGATCTCGATCTTCCCGGTTTCATACCGGAAAAAGTTCACGGACACGTACTGAAACGGAATAATTTGAACGAAATCGCGGATAAGCTATTGAGTATGGACAATGCGAAGAGGAGAGCGGTTCCGGGGATGGAACCCGGCCGTGCGGACATCATACATGCGGGGGCGGCGGTGGCGCGCGCGGTGGCGGACAGGCTGAAAATAGACTCGATCTATATTTCGCTGAACGATATACGGCAAGGGATAATGGCGCGGGAACTGGACAGGATGAAAGAGAACGGCGAGCTTTAAACCGGAAAATCCGGGCCGACGACCCGCTCCGGCGAAAAACAGGCCGAACCACTTTTTTCGAGGTATGATGGGGTATAGAATATCGGAGATCGAGTTGAGAGGACCGAAGACACATGCAAAGACCTGCTTGGGACGAGTATTTCATGAAGATCGCGGGAGTGGTGGCGGAGAGGTCGACGTGCGTCCGCAGATCGGTCGGGGCGATAATAGTTGACAATAAGAGAATACTTTCGACTGGTTACAACGGAGTGCCGACGGGATTGGTGCATTGCGAGCAGCGGGGCTGCATACGTAAGGAGCAGAATATCCCGTCGGGTGAAAGGCAGGAAGTGTGCCGCGGACTGCATGCGGAACAGAATGCGATCATACAGGCGGCGCAGTACGGTTTTTCCATAGTGGGATCGACGATATATTCGACGACGCAGCCATGCATAACGTGCGCGAAGATGATCATAAACGCGGGTATAAAGAAGGTCGTTTTTGAGGGAGCGTACCCGGATACTCTTTCGATAGAAGTGCTTGAGGAAGCCGGGATAGAGCTCGTCCGTTTCGAGGGGAGAGAGAACGCATGAGAGGCGCGGTGATGCGCCGGGCTCTTGTCGCGGCATACTGCATTTTCATATACTATCTCTCATCGAGGAACGATTATCCGGACTTGCGGGGATGGTATCCCGCATGGGCGCCGGCGCCGAGTTATGTAGTGCATTTCATACTGTACTCGGGGCTTGCTTTCGCGGCATGGATCATGTTTCGCCGGGAAACTTGGAACGGATTGATGAAATGGGCGAAGCCGGCGTCGGTGTTGTTCGCCGCGATCTACGGTGTGACGGACGAGATACATCAGGCGTTCGTTCCGGGACGGCAATGCGACATCAGGGACTGGGCGGTGGATGCTTCGGCGGCGGATGTCATGAT
>JAKLIR010000141.1 GCA_022709505.1 bacterium
CGCGGGGATCAACAGGAAGTGGATGAACTTTGTGTAAGGCAGCGAAGCGATAAGGGCGAAAGTCATTGCGGCATGCGCCCACCATATCGCGGGGTAAACCACCGGAACCGCGCCCGAGGGAATCAGCCCCATGGCCTTCGAGAAGGCGAGTCCGATCGGAGAATACGCCGCCCACTGATCGTGCGTGAATTGGATCCTCATCCCTTCCAGAACGAAGCCGCCGACGGCAAGTAGAAGAAGCAGGACGAGCATGTAGGCGTTCTGCCAATCCGACTGCAGACTCTTCGGCTTCATAACATATCTGCGATAGATCGCTATGCAAAGACCGATTATGAGCAGCGCGCCCGCTATATCCGCGAAGAACGACACCACGAGGTATATATTGCCGTGGAAGAATTCAAGCGGAGTGTCAATTTCGATTGTGAGAATCGCGGTGGCGAGAACGAGCATCATAAACGACCAGAAGATTATCGAATGGAAGAATCCGGGGAAAAACTTCGTCCGAACCCTCTTTTGGAACATAACATCCATCAGCATTTTGAAAGCTCTCTTGGGAATGTCTGAGAACCTTTCGCCGGCGGGCTTCATCGCCTTCCACATCATGATCTTCTTGTAAGCGCCGAAGGCGAAGAATCCGAAGGAAATCACCATCAGGATGTACATGATCCAATGGTTGTGTACGTGCCAGTAATATTCCCTACCTGCCTGTTGCATTGTGAGCCTCCTGTGTGTTTTGGTTATCCCTTGGCAAGTATTGTTAAACAGCTACGGTCGCAACGGTCGAGCGGTCAAGCTTGCGGGCTTTCGCGGCGGTGGTGTGCGCCAGTTGGCCGGGTTTGCGATACCAGAATCTCGCAAACTGCGACGTCACGTCGAAGCAATCCGTCCCGGCTTCGAGCTTCATGCCCTTGCTGTCCAGCGCTTGCATGAACGGCGAAATGGCCGCTCTCGTTCTTCCGAGGCACCACACTCTGTCAACCAAAACCATATCGGCTTCGGATTCTTCGGAGAGCATCTCTTTCACTCCGGGCCTGCTCATGACATCGGCGCATTCGTCCATGTCCTCGAACACAGTCAACAGTTCGACACCGTTCTGCGCGGCGTATTCTTTGATCCTCTTTTTCTGTGTTTCGTTGTCAACAATGTTTCCTTCATAATCAACATACACTCCGGACACATATCCTACAGCTTTCATGGTCATACCCTCCTTTTGGCTTTCTGTATGTTTTTTTTCATTCATCTCTTTTGTCATTTTCGTTCACCTCTCTTTTTTTGTTTCCGCTTGCGCCAACATAAATAACAAGTCTCGTGCCAAGACCGCTTCGCAGAGCAACTCGATTCGCAAAAAAGACTTTGATAGCACGATTATTTTTTATTTTAGGGGTTGTTGATCATAAATGATATTCGATTTTTTTTAAGGGATGGTGCATATAATTCTAATCCGGCAGTTTGCCGTAAAAACACCAAATTCGCCTTCAGCGCTTAAAAAAGAGCGGATTCTGGTGCATATATTTATTATCAAACCGTCTCGGAAAAACGAGTGGTTGTCGAGAATGCCCTGTAAACAAAAGGTTTTTTGTTTATTCAGTCCAACACGATTCTCGCATCGACCGAGAGGCAGCCGCTCCCTTTCGGGAGGACTATGAGGGGGTTTATATCCATTTCAACAATTCGCGGGCAAAATGCTATCATTCTTCCAAGAGAGACAATGGCGTCTATCAATGCTTTTTTGTCCGAAGGGGGAAAACCGCGCAATCCTTTTAAAATAGAGCCGGCGCGCACGGAATCTATCATTTTCGCCGCTTCTTCAGGCGTCACCGGCGCGAGACGAAAAACCACGTCGCGAAGAGCTTCAACGAAAATACCGCCCATTCCAAACATAAGAACCTGTCCGAACGAGGGGTCCCTGCGTGCGCCCAAGATCACTTCCACGCCCGGCCCGGCCATCTTCTGTATTACGATATTTCCGATCAATTTATTCTTTTTTAATAAAGCCGCCATGTCGGCGTACGCCGCCTTCACCTTGCTCGATGAATCCAAGCCGAGCCGGACGCCTCCGGACTCGGTCTTGTGAGAAATACCCGGGCAGTCGATCTTCATAACCACCGGGAAACCCATCCGAGACGATATTGCCGCGGCCTCCGCCGCGGAGCGCGCAATCACGGTTGACACCGTTTTTATGCCGGCGCTTTCAATGATTTCAAACGCGGTGTTACCAGTAATCAGCCCCGCCGGCTGAGCGTCCAACAGCGCGAGCGCCTTCTTCGGCGCGGCGGGTTTCTTTTCGTCCAAGACCCGGGTTCTCTTGAAATGGCAGAAATCCCTGAAAGCCGCGAGCGCGCGGATGGCGAGTTCGGGCGAGTTATAAACGGGAAGCTTTGTGTCTCCGCGGTATTCCTTGACGAGCTCCGGCGCGCCGACGAATGCGGAAACGACGGGTTTACGGTGTTTGAGAGCGAGTTCCGCCAGTTCCGGGATGGGGTTTCTAAGCATCGCCCGCAGCGGCCCCTTGTAGTTGGAAGCCTGCCTTCGGCTCGTCATGTATATCGAGCCGTCGATCTCTGGTTGTTCGAGCGTTTTGTCTATAGCCATCAACTGCGCGTCCGTGCTCAGCGCGTCTCCGAGATCGATCGGGTTGCCGAGCTGGATCACTCCCGCGCGGATATATTGCTTCAGCGCGCTCTGCGTTTCTTCCGAAAGCATCGGGAATTTGAAGCCGTGTTCCTCCGCGTGGTCGGCCGCGAGAACGGTGAATCCGCCCGCGGGAGAAATAATGGATATATTATCGCCTTTCATTTCCGGGAGCAGGAAAGCGGCTGGGAATTGAATCAGTTGATCGAGTGTTTTCACCCTGATCACGCCCGCCTGCCGCACCGCCGCGTCGAGAATTTCGTCGTCGTTCGCGAGAGCGGACGTGTGCGACATTGCACGGCTCGCGCCGGATCCGGTGACATTCGCCTTATAGAGGATAATCGGCTTATCCGAACTCTTCGCGGTCTCGACGAACTCCCTGCCCCTCTCCATGCTTTCGAGGTACATCAGGATTACTTTAGTGCCTTCGTCCTGAATGAAATATTTCAGAAAATCGACTTCGTCGAGACAGTATTTATTCCCAAGCGATACGAATTTATTGGCCGATATGTTGTGTTCCTGTATTCCTGTGAGTATCGCCGCGCCTACTCCGCCGCTCTGCGATATCAACGACACCGAACCGGCAACCCACGGCGTGAGCGAGATGAACGGCAGGCTCAGCCGTTTCTCCGCGCTTATCACGCCGAGACAGTTCGGCCCCACGAATTTTATCCCGTACTCCGCCGCCTTTCTTTTTATTTCCCGACCGAGTTTTTTTCCTTCCTCGCTGAACTCGGAGAAGCCCGCGGATTCGATACAGAGATACTCGATTCCTTTTTCATGAACCTGATCGAGAATGTCGGGCACTGTCCGCGCGGGTGACATTACCACCGCGAGGTCGATCTCGTCCTTGATGCCTTTGAGAGAGGTGTGAATGTTGAGCCCGCAGGTTCTGCCGCCCTTGGGGTTGACTGCGTAAATGCGGCCTTCATATCCCCAGTTCTTGAGGTTCGCAACTATCAATGCCGCCATATTATTCGGATTGTCCGACAATCCGAAGATCACAACCGAATCAGGATAAAAAAGCTTGTCCATAACGCTTCTTTTTCTCTCCCGCGGAGTCGTCCGTCGCGCGAATCCCCACGAAGAATTCGGTATTACGCGCGCTCATACCCACATTGGTGAAAATGTGGGATACTGGTTAGATTGCCCCAAAATATGGCGTCGTCGCACTTTCCAACGAATTATACAACAGTAGTCGCATTGGGCAAGTTCGAGTGGGGAAAACAATCGGTTGAGGGCTTGTCGCCCGTCGTTATTTTTTTCTTTTCTTCTGGCCGCGCTTTGCTTCGATATTTCTTTTCACATCGACGAGCCGGTCCTCGCTCTGTTTGAGGAAGGTTTTCAGTTTTTTTTCGAAATTGTCTTCTCCGGAGTCCTCGTGGTGATGGTGGTCGCGCCTGAACCGGCCTGAGGAACTTTCCGAAGGCGCGGTCTGCCTTGGGGCATCATGAGGCGCCTCGTTGGGGCTTTTCGTCTCGAACTCCGCCGCCTCTTCGGGTGTTACGCTCTTGAGGGAAAGCTGCACCCTGCCTTTGTCGTCTATGGAAATTACTTTCGCCAAAACCTGAGCCCCGATCACAACATGATCCGATACCTCACGAACGAATTCGTTGCTTATCTGGGAAATGTGGACGAGACCCGTTTTTCCGCCGCGTATCTTCACAAACGCGCCGAACTTCACTATGTCAACCACAGTGCCTTCGACGACTGATCCGACTTCCATGGTCATCTATCTCCGGTTTCACCCCTGTAACGCAATGATTTCCCGCGAGGCTCTTTTTTCAGCTCAACGGTCTTTTTTGTTCATTCCGCCATCGGTTTCAACAGGATTGGGCACGAGCTTTATGTGGACTTCCCCTCGCTTCATCAAATAAAGTTCTTTTCTTGCGATCTGTTGCAGGTATTCCGGATTGTGCAGCTTTATTTTCTCTTCCTTCAAGGCTTTTATTTCTTTCAACTTTTGCTGCCTGTCCAAGCTTATCTCCTTGACCCTGTGTTCCATCAGTATGAAATTCCGGTAGTGAAGAATGCCGAAATAGGCTCCGATGTACACGAAAAAGCCGATCACGAGGAGCACGTATGTCTTCTTATAAACCCCGTACTCGAGGGATTTAACTTTCTGTCTTGCCTTCACGCTCTGTTTTAGTTGTTTTTCCATGAGTCCGATTCGAATATCCTTGTTCTAAGAACGTCGAGTTGCGATAGATCGGATATTACCTTTGACAAATCCATGCGCGAGGTTTCCGGCACGAAAACGATGTCGTTGTCTTCGATCATGATGTTCTCTTTAAGGTCGGCCTTATTGATCAAGGCCTTGATGTCGCTTCTGATTACGATCGCCTCTCCGTTCACTCGCCGTATGATGTAAGTGTTGCCCACCGCGGCGCGACCGAATGCGCCGCCGGCCTGCGCCAGCAAATCGAGTATCTGCGTGCCCTCCGGCACCACCATCGTGCCGGGTCTCGCGACTTTCCCGAGAAGCACTACTTTTATTTTCTTAAAAGCGGCGATCCTCGGCACTATCAAATAGTCGCCGGGCTGGAGCTCTATGTTATTCTTCATGTCCGTACCGTCGATGATCCCTCTCAGGTCAAGGTACTTAACAGCGCTGTCTTTCCTGTAAAGAGCGGCTCTTGTTATATCCGCGTTCTCGTTGAAGCCGTTTGTCGTAAGGAGAAGGTCTAAAAGAGTCATGCTCTCATAATACCTGTATTGGCCGGACACGTTCAGCGCGCCGAAAACGGCGACCGTCTGTCCGGGCCTCGCTCCGAGAGATACGAAAGACACTTCTACCTGTGAGTCGTTGTAATATTTACTCATCCTGTCTTTTATCAGGCTTGATATTTCATCGAGTGTCATCCCAAGAACTTTAAATGGACCGAGGTCGAGTCCTTCCTTGGTTATCGGGAGATAAAACTTGCCTTGTTCGTCGATCGTAAATTCGCCTGAAAATTGAGGTTCTATCGGGATTCTCACAGCGATGCGATCTCCGAGCCCCACTTTAACATTCTTTGCGGCGCTTTCGGCGGTTTGAGCCCCGCATCTGGAAAAGGATATGATCAACGATATGAATGCTATCGTCGCGATGGAGAATATTCTATATTTTTCCGACCCCATAAATTTGCCTCTGAATTTCCCTTGCGTATTATCGACCTGCAATTTTATGATAATCAGATGAATTATACATAAACTGCAATTTTGTTTCAATTAATCATTCCTAAATTCTAAATATTCATACTTTATAATAAAAATTGATTCACCCTTATATTGTATTTTCCTTAGTTTATTTGAATTATTTCCTCCTAATGATAAAATATTGTATAGAAGACATAAATATGAACAAAAAAGCTGAAATTCACTGGGAAAAAAGTCCGGATGTGATTGAGAGGATAATTGACGGCGAGGCCGTTCTTCTCGATCTCAAAAGCGGCGTCTATTACAGCTTGAACGCGGTCGGCACATCGATCTGGGACAAGTTGTCCGAAGCTGTATCCGCGATGGAGATCGAGACCGCATTGATGGAGGAATACGACGTTCCGCAAGAGGTGATAAAGTCGGACGTAAGAGATATTATCAAGGATCTCTCCGACGAAGGACTCATACGCGAAGTTCAACCCGAATCCGCCGGTTAGGTTCGGGAACAATAGATACGACTTACCATCGACGAATCCGGGGCCGAAAGAGCGACATAGCATGATCGAGGAAACAAGACATACGTTTTACAAGCGTCTGTCGAGCATCGGCAGTCCTCTCCGCGTGCAAATAGAAGTAACCCGCAGGTGCAATCTCCGTTGCGTGCACTGCATCCTCGGCAGCTCTCCAGACACCACCGGAGAACTCCGGGCGGAAGACTACGTCGGCCTCATAAAAAGTCTCCGGGCCGCCGGGGTTTTCAACGTGTATTTGACAGGCGGGGAGTTCCTCGCCCACCCCGAAGGCTTGGAAATCCTATCTCTTTTTCTCGAATCGGACTTTTGCCTATCGCTTCAAAGTAATGGAACTTTGATCGACGAGGAAGCTCTCCGGATGATGCTCGGGAGAAAAGAGAAAATCAGAACGGTCGCTTTGAGCATCTACGGCGCGACGGCTGATGTGCACGAGGCCGTAACCCGCACTCCCGGCAGTTTCGAGAAAACGATCGCCGCGGCGAGGGCGCTGCGGGAAAACGGCTTCAGGGTGGAATTCATCACGCTTCTAATGACCATCAACCACCATCAATACGATGAAATAAAGAAACTCGGCGAAGGGCTCGGCTCGAAGCATCAGTTCAACTCGGTTCTAACGCCGAGCCATGACGGGAACCGCGAATTGGCCGGGCTCAGGCTGCCCGAGGCCTTGCTCGCAAAGCTTCCACGCCCGTGGGAGTCTTTCATGAACAACTACTGGGAGCAGCCTTTGGAGGAATTCGGGCCGGACATGCCGCTCGCGGCATGGTGCTCGATGGGCCGCACGACCGGTTATATAGATGCACGGGGAAACGTGCTGCCGTGTTCCATACTCAATACCCCGGCGGGTAATGTCCGCGAGACGCCTTTCAATGAAATTTGGGAGGCCTCTCCCGTCCTGAAAAAAATACGCTCTCTCAAAATCGGGGACTTCGAATGTTCGCGCTGTTCTCATTTTCCAACCTGTCGTCCATGCCCGGGCCTCGCGCACTTCGAACACGGAGACCTCTTTTCACCACCGCGGGAAATATGTAGAATTATTGAAGTTTTCCTCGGCAAAAAAAAGGAGACGCCTGTTGAAGAAGAAAAAGACTTACTCAAAACCGGTGCTAACTAAGTACGGAACCGTGAAAGACGTTTACAACGGACCTTCGTGCAAAGCCATCATGAATTCGGAAGCGGATAAATAAGCGGGGCCGCCGTTCGCCTCGCCGCGGCTCTTCATCGCGGTTTCGCCGAAAGGGTCTTTCATCCGCGGCCGTTGTCATGCATGATCTCGGCCGCATACCCTCTAAAATGAAAAAAATCGCCCTCGTAAACCCACCTTATCCCGGCAAGGACAGGACTTACATGCTCGGCCTCGGTTATATTTCCGCGGTCTTGAACGCATCGGGGATCGAAACGTTGATCTTGGATGAGCCTTGCGCCGGTTTCACGGCCGGGGCGGAGGCCTTGATCGGCCGTCTGGGCGCACTCAAACC
>JAKLIR010000142.1 GCA_022709505.1 bacterium
CGCGACAGGTTGGTTCTCCGTCATTGCGCCCTCTCATTCCCGGCGGCCTTTTTCCCGGCCGCCGCTGCAACTCGTCAGGCTCTTCCGACGCCGCTCTCAGAATTTCTTCGCCTATCATTAATTATAGTCGTTTACCGGGCCGATATGATGTTTCGCCCGTTTATTCGGCCATGGGTTTGTTTTTTCATGTAGAATATTTTCGTTGCCGGAAAAGACATATCCGATCCGACTATGGAGAGTGAAAACATGGGAAGAAAAGTGATTTCTTTGAACGGAGATAAATGGGAGTTCGGAAAGGTTGCGCCCCGTCGCGGACTGAAAGATGTGAAACAGTGGATGCCGGCCCGAGTGCCGGGAGACGTGCGCGCCGACCTTCTCGCGTGCGGAATGATCAAAGACCCCTTCCCGGAAAAACAGAACGAGCTCTCAAGATGGGTGGACGATTGGGACTGGTGGTACAAGCGCGAGTTCAAGGCGGCGCGTGGCGCGCGGCGCACGTTCATACGTTTCGAAGGGATCGACTATCATTCGCACATTTTTGTGAACGGCGACAAAGTGGCGGAGAACATTGGGATGTTCGCGCCGGTCATCGTTGAAATCACCGGCTTGCTGCGGGACGTGAATACTCTGTCAGTGGCCGTCGAGCATTCCAGCCAATACCAACAGCGGGAGGAAACCCTGAAGTGCCAGATGGGTTTCGGGTGGGATTTCGCACCGTCGATAAGAACGATGGGGATATGGGACTCCGTGAGCCTGATTTCCACTGGCGAGACGTTCATCCGTTTTCTCGGGGTCGAGCCGGTTCAAATATCGCAGCACGACTGGGAGTTGAAAGTGACAGCGGGAATAGATGCGGAAAAGGAAATTGACGCAACGGTGGAATTCGTGATCGAGCCGGACAATTTCGAGGGTGCGCAGCAAAAACATCGCGTCCCGCTCGCCGTTCCCGCGGGAGTTTCCGAACACACATTCAGCATCCCTGTGAAAAACCCGAGGCTTTGGAATCCGTGGGAAGACGGTCCGAGAAATCTCCATACCCTGAGCATGGCGATCCTCAACGGGAAAAAGACCGTCGATAACACTTCGGAAAGGTTCGGTTTCCGCGCTGTGAATCTTCGCGAGAACGACGGGCGGCCCGGAGACGTCTGGACGTTTGAAATCAACGGGAAGAGGAAATTCATCCGCGGCGCCAACTGGGTTCCCTGCGATTCGCTCCCCGGGCGGGTCACGAAGGAAAGATACGGAGCGCTCCTCGAAATGGCGAGGAAGGCGAACATAAACATGTTGCGGATATGGGGCGGAGGGCTGAGAGAGAAGAAAGATTTTTACGATATATGCGACGAGTTGGGAATTCTCGTATGGCAGGAGTTCCCGTTCTCGTGTCCCAGAACGAACCACTACCCCAAAACCGCCGAGTTCATGAAACTCGTCTCCAAGGAGACGAACGGGATACTTGAAAAGCTGTACAACCACCCCTCAGTCGTTCACTACTGCGGTGGAAACGAGTTCAGCTATGTCCGAAACAGGGAGATGGTGGACCGGATCGGGAAAATCGTTCTGAAAAGAGGCGGCGGGCGGGCGTTCAAGGTAAGCTCCCCGACCTCGGGCGAAGGCCACAACTGGAAAGTGTTCCACGGGATCGCGAACATCGGCGACTACCGCAAGGACAACACTGCGTTTCTGAGCGAATTCGGGCTACAGGCGCCTCCCGTAAAAAAGAGCCTCGACAAATTCATACCCGAGAAACATCAGTGGCCGGTCGCGCCGAGAATGCCGTACGCGGCGATCGAGCTGACGTACGTGCGCTCCGAGCAGATGGATCGACTGCGAAAGCTCATTCCGTTCGGCGACAGGGAGTTGTCAAACGCGGAATACTGGACATATCACGACGCGCACCTTTTCAAGTTATTCAGATACGCCGAGCAGATCGGATTCAGCGACGTGGATTCTTTCATAGAAGCCTCACAGAAGATGCAGGCGTACGGGCTTCAGACGGCCATCGAGCACATAAGGCGCCGCCGCTTCAACGCAAGCGGAGTGATGTTCTGGCAGTTCAACGAGCCGTGGCCCACTATCTGCTGGAGCGTGGTGGACTACTACCTCGAACCAAAACTCGCTTACGATAAAATCCGGCGGGCGTACTCCCCTCTCCTTCTCAGTCTCGATTTTAATTCGGGGCCTTATTCACCCGGTATGATCCTGCAGGTGAAACCTTTCGTCATCAACGACTTTCACCGAGGGTTTGGGAAAACGAAGTGCGTGACTCGGCTCCTCGGCCCGGGAGGCGCGGAACTCGACAAGAAGGAAATCCTCATGGACTCCGTTCCGGCGGACAGCATAACGACTCTGCGCCCGTTCAACTTTACGCTCACCGGGGACGCGGGTTGGAAAATCTCATGCGACATCCGCACGGGCGGCAAACTCGCGGCGCATAATGAATACGACCTGTCGGTCTGCGACAAGAAGCCAACTATAAAAGCTATAATCGCGGCCAACTGGTTAATGAATAATTTGCTCTGGATTTGAAGGCCCGGGTCTTTCCCCGACGTTAGACGTTTACATAGCCCGTGCTTGCCGGGCTAACCCGGTTTTTTCTGGTGAAAAATGTGGGTTGAAATCGGAAAAAAGAGATGAGATAAAAGGCGCATCGAGCGAGAACGAGGGAGCATACATCTTCGTATGTGACCGAGTTCGAGTCGATGATGCAACGCAGTAGATCGCCCTTTTTACGATTTCCCGGATTTTTCTGGTGAAAAATCCGGGCTAACCATTGCCATCCGCGACCCATAGTTTAAGAATACGCTCGTTTTTGTAGGCGATCTTAACCTGAACGCCTTGGTTGACCGGGCTTTCGGTTTCATGAAAACCGCCGTTGAACACATCGATCCCGCTTTTGCACCGGAATCCAACTCTTTGAACGGTAAAAGTTTCAATCGTGTAGCTGGATCCTTTATTTCCGGAGTGGCGAGTGCGGACGAAATTCTCAACAACCCCTTCGGCTATCTGGTAATCCCCGCTACGCGCCCACTGTTTGCATTCCATTCTGTTATGTATCGAAATCCCCAGCATCGCAAAACCTCCGACAACCATGACGCTGAGGATTGCGACGCCGTATTTCAAACGCATCCTTTGTCCCGCTAAAATGCATATCGCGCTCACGACGATTATTAAAACGAACACGCCCACGAAGACACGATCCACGATCGGCTGCGTCGCGGCATCGAAAATCAGTCTATAAGGGATAGCGCCCACAATGCACCTTCATCATTTTCATCCACGGGAACGACGGGTTTGATTCCGCAATGACCGGGCTTTGGATCATTTATTTTTCAGAGCGATATTCGGAAGCGCAAGAGCAGATCCGTCCGCGCCGCCGCAATACACCGAATTATCGACAACCTCGTATTTAATCCCAGCGTGAACCGGGCTCTTGTCGCCGCTTTTCACGGCGTCGAATTCCGCTTTGAGCAGATCGTGTGGGAAAGCCGTTGCGGTACACGTGTTCGTATTGACGGAGAATCGGGGGTGATTAGAGCTTGAAACAGCGAGCCGCATCCTGTGCCCTTTGTTGAAAGTGTAGGCGAAATCGCCGGTGTAAATTCTCACTTTCATCTTTTCATTTTTCACGGCGGGGAGCATTTTGCCGCCGGCGGAGTCCCGGAAACTCACTCTTGCGATACCGTCGTTTATGAGCATCGAGCGGCCGTCCGGATACACGTCGGTGATCTTCGCCGTGAAGTCGGTGTCGCAACCCGTGGTGGACACCGTGAGTTCGGCGTAAATCGGGCCCGCGATAGCATAAGGCTCGTCGAACACCGGCGAGTCGAAAAGCAGCACGTCCGGGCGCCCTTCCACGGTGCGCTGATCCACTGATCCGTGAGTTCCGATCGTAAGGTTGCCGCCGCCGGCGGTCTTCACCGGATCGGCGGGATCGAACTTGTAGGTGAAAGTTTTCGCGCCCTTCGAAGGGCCGGAAGCGTCCAGCGTTCCCGAAGCTGTGAGGAACCACTTTTGCGTTTTAACCTCCGAAGGCGGCCATGTCGCGCTTTTTTCCCAATTGTTCCAGCGCGGGTCGGTTACATCCACGTCCCCGACCATATAATATTGGACCGGCAGCGACTCCGGTTTAAGAGTCCCGTTCTCGCACCTGTTCACCCATCCCAATATGTTCGAAATCATCGGCATGATGTTCGAGTTGGATGGAAGATTGAGCTCGCCCTGTTTTGTCTGCGCTTCGCCGCCGTGGGTCCAAGGCCCGAGAATCAGGCGCTGCATGCCGCGCGCTCCGTCGCCGCCCCTCTCCTGCAGGCTGCGATAAGCGTCTATCGTGCCCTCGGTGAAAATATCGAACCAGCCGCCGACGTGCACCATGGGCGCGTGAACCTTTTCGGCGTTGTACGAAACATCGAATTTTTTCACGAAGTCGTCATAGAAGGGATGATCCGCCATGACGTACAGGGTTTCCACCTTGTAGCCGGTGCCCACGGACCAGCCGATCGCGAGGTCTTTGCGTAACTGGCCGCCCCAAAGAATCGCCTCCGATTGCAGATTGGCGGGGGCCACCGCCGCAAGCTCGCATTTCAAATGAGGCGGATTCCCCATGGCGGCCTGATAGCCCGCTATCGCCAGCGCGGACGCTCCCAGAATCGTGACCCGCCCGTCGCTCCACGGCTGTGCCGCTATCCACTCCACCGTGTCGTGGCCGTCGTTCTGATCATACAGGAACGGTATGTCCTCGCCTTCGGAGTCGTACCGCCCGCGCATATCCTGTGATACTATCGCATACCTGTTCCCGACGAATCCTCGGAACATGCTCAACGCCCCTCCGAATTTCCGGGTGTAGGGACTGCGCAACAGAAGCGCCGGCATACGGCCTTTCGCATTCGCCGGGATATCCACATCCGTCGCAAGCCGCACTCCGTCCCGCATCTGTACCATGAATAATTGGGCGTTGTCCGGCATCGGCGCTTTTTTCTTTTCCTTCGCCTCGGCGCACGACACCCCGCACATTAAAACCGCTATCACTATGAAAATTATCGTTCTCTTCGTTCTCGAAACACTCATTTTTCCAATGCCTCCGTCCGTTCGATCCTACTCCTCAGATTCAGAATTGTAACTGTATTGCGAATATTAGACTATATTTATTTTCAAACAAAAAAATCCCATCCGCCGCTGAAATTCAAGAGGCTTTTTTCTGATATTCAAGAGATTGGGAAATACTGTTGTCGTTCCCCTCGAAGCCCCATGACATCTTGTCTCTCGGGGGTTCCTTCATGCTACAGACCTGAACGGTAGTGCGTGTAGCGGTTGAGTCGGCGACCCCGGTGTCGATCAAACCGACAGTTGATACACCGAGATGGCTTCCGCCTTTCCTCTGACGGACGCCTCGTATCTTTCCTCTATCCGCACCTTGTTTTTTACCTTTTCGTACGTTGTTTCTCCTATCAATATCGGGATGCTTTTCGACTTGGAGAGCGATATTATCCGCGAGGCGGTGTTGACCGTGTCCCCGATTATCGTATATTCCATGCGGCGAATGCTTCCGATGTTGCCCGCGACCACTTCTCCCGAATTGATCCCTATCGAGAAAATGAATTCTTCTTTGCCTTCGCGCTTCCAGCGAGCATTGAGATCACCTATCTTTTCGGTCAGACTCAAAGCGCAGTCAACGGCTCTCGATTCGCTGTCTTGCATCGGGATCGGCGCGCCCCAGAAAGCCATGACTCCGTCCCCGATGAACTTGTCCAGCGTTCCGTCATATTCGAATACGGTGTCTATGGCCGCGGTGAAACATTCGTTGAGTGCAGCGAACAGCGTCGACGGGTCCACCGTCTTCTGAAGGTCCATGAAATTCACAATTTCTGTGAACATCACCGTGACGTTCCGGCTCTTCCCACCGAGTTCGAGTCTGTCGGGGTCTTTCAGGATTTCCTCGGCGACGCTCCGTGAGACATAAGAGGAAAATGTGTCGCGAATCCGCTTCTTCTGCATTTCGTGCTGGATTCTGGCCTCGCGTTTTTCTACCGCCTCCAATGCGGTCTCGATGGACTTTTTGTACGCGTTGAGAAACGCGACCTCCTCTTTGCCCATCCTGTTGTTCTTCGAGTTGATTAAGGAGACCACCCCTTTCGCCGAGCCTCCGTACTCGATGGGAAATACCGAGAACTGTTCCACCGCGCCTCGGTCCTCCGACCCGCCGACATACTCGAAGCGATCGTCCTCCGCGGCAACATTGCTTACCACGAAACACCTTTTCTCAAGAACTTTGTAATACACATGATCCGCGGGCGTCACTTCCTCTCCGGTTTTGTATTCTCTCAGAACACCGCCGTCATCGATCATGCAAATTTCAGCCCTGTCGGAATCTCCAATTTCCTTGACTTGTTCTTCGAGGTCCGAAAGCAACGACTTCGGCTCGCTGTTCCTCTGTATCCTCCTGACGGTATCATGAATTTTTATAAGGTGCTGGGAGTTCTCCCTGCTCTTCCTCTGCCGGTGTCCGACATATATCGAAAAGATCGCCGCCAGACATGTTGATACGAAATATTTCGTTCCTTGATCCAGATGCCGCGATGCATAAATGAGTATCACCGGGGTCTGCGCAATGAGCAAAACGAAAGCGGTCAAGCCCGAGCCCGAGCGCCTGAAATGGATTCCGGCGTAAATGACCGGTATCGCTACAAGCGGGCTCGTCCATACGCACATCGGCAAGTCCCAATAATGCGCGCCCATTATCACCATGAGGCAAAGCACGCTTGTAACAATTAAAAAAAGAATTTTTCTCTTTTCGTTCATTTTCCCGTTTTCTGCGCTTCCGTTGCTTTCAGCTAATCCCCGCCATTTTCATAAGCAGCATTACCATTGCGATCAGAAAGGTGGCCGCCAAAGAGTTTTTCAACTTAGTGAACGCAAAATGCATGACCGTCATTGTAAGCATCAAGGTCCAAAAGAAACCGCCGAGCGCCATTAGAGGCTTCATAAGCCCCAAAATCGAATATACGAGAATCGCCGGACCCGTTGTGATGCCTAAAAGGATGAGAAGAGTGAGTATGCACTGAAACGTGTTTGCGCCGCGCTTTTTCAGCATATTCCTCACGGCGAAACAATAGTTGCTGACGAACATGCAGCTTATGACGTTCCCTGAAAAATAGGCCGCCGCATCAACCGGCTTGAACTCGATTTTGAAACCTAAAACATTAAAAAGGTACGCCACATAAACCGCGACGAATACAACAGGGATAATCGCGAATAGTAAATCCATCGGGAAATGGGATTTCCTCAGCCCGAACTTGTTCATGAGTTCCGGCTGGGTCGCAACCCACCATACCACCAGCCAACATCCGGGAATAATTTGAAATATTTCGAGCAGCGAATGAGCGTTGTAAAAATACTTGTTAATCGCGTAGATGAACAATCCGTACATGAACGCGAAAACCATGGAGAGGCAGGCGCGCCGGGCGTTCAATCCACCAACGATATACAGCCCTCCTATTAACGGACTTAAATACAACAAGGGGAAAATCGAATCTTTCATCGGAAGCGATAGTTGATTCATCTTATATAGAAATTGAATGATCGCGTTCCCGAGCCCGTATATTGCGATTATGAAAACGGAGTTCCTTAGCAATGGCTCCTTGAACAGACTCGTTTTCTTCCATACTTCGAAACGCCCCGGCCTGAATTTCAGCGCGGCGACCTCCGAGGCGAAATCAACTTTTCCATTGCTCATGGCGACACACTCACGTCATTGACGATGTGACGAAAACCA
>JAKLIR010000143.1 GCA_022709505.1 bacterium
GCGCGCGAAGGATCGGCTCGCACGGAGATTTCGTGAACTTCAGTTTCCACGCGATAAAGAATTTCACGACCGGGGAGGGCGGGGCGGTCGCTGTGAAAGACGCTGCAACCGCGGAAAGGCTGAAATCACTCTCATACTTCGGCATACCGCAGGACGCTTACCGACGCGCGTCGAGCCCGCGCCCGTGGAGCTACGAGGTCGTGGAACTCGGCTGGAAATACAACATCATGGACATCTGCGCCGCTCTCGGGCTCGTGCAACTGAAACGGCTCGACGAGTTTATCAAACGCCGCGAGGAACTTTGCGCGATGTATGACGAAGCGTTTTCAGCCGAGGATCGCATCACGCCTCTCAAAACAACCTCAGGAGCGAAATCCTCCCGCCATCTGTATGTGGTGCGGCTGAAGGAAGACTCGCTGAACGTGGACAGGGACCGCGTGCTGGCGGCGCTCAGAGCGGAAAACATTTTCGCGAATCTGCACTACACGCCCGTTTACAGGCATCCGTACGGCGCAGCCTCGTTCGGGGTTAAACCGGAAGATTACCCGAAGTGCGAAAAAGCGGCTCGCGAAATAATCACGCTGCCGCTCTTCCCGAAAATGACGAACGAAGACCATGAAACGGTGGTCACGGCGATGAAAAGGATATTGGATTACTACGGGAAATAATCACGGCGAGCGAAAGTTCCTTGAAGATAAACCGGAATGGTGAAAGAATTAGAATGCGGTTCGATGCGTGGAAAGAGACGCAAAAAACAAATCGGGGGGTAGGCATAAATGGGTGTGCAGATCAGTCCTGACTCGGCGGTATTCGTATTTTTCTCATTCGAAGGCCCGGATCCGTATTCGCAAGCCGGCGGTCTCGGCACGAGAGTTCATAACTTGTGCGAGGCTCTCGGGGGCCTCGGATATGAAACGCACCTTTTCTTCATAGGCGATCCCGAACTTCCCAGCGAGGAAAAACTTCAGAACGGAAAATACACGCTTCACCGGTGGGGACAGTGGATAAGCCGCTACCACCCGAACGGGGTTTACGACGGAGAGGACAACAAGGTCAACGATTACTCCGGATCGGTTCCGCCGTACGTGCTGGAGACGATCGGGCGCCGCGCCGCCGGGGAGAATAAGCACATCGTCGTCATGGCCGAGGAGTGGCACACGGTGGAAGCGCTCTGCTACATGAGCGATCTGTTTCACTGGAACGGCATGGGACACCGCGCCACGCTTCTATGGAACGCGAACAACACGATGTCGTTCCACCGCATCAACTGGGGCCGCCTGAACTATGTTGCGAAAATCACCGCGGTGAGCAAGTTCATGAAACAAATAATGGCGGGCATCGGCATGGAGTCCATAGTGATCCCGAACGGAATCCCGAGCCGGATGCTGACTAAACACGATGAAACCCACGTGGAGGAACTGAAGGGAGCGCTGTCGATCCACGGCAGCGATCTTTTCGCGCTGAAGATCGGAAGGTTCGATCCCGCGAAGCGCTGGACGCAAGCGGTGGAGGCGGTGGCGCAACTGAAGAATCAAGGTGTGAGAACGACCTTCCTCGTTCGAGGGGGGCTCGAACCGCACGGCGCGGAAGTCCTCGGGCTCGCAAACTATCTCGGCCTGTCAATCTCGGACGTCACATCTCCGGATAGAAGACCTTCCGTGACTCAGTGCATAGACATAATAGCGAAAGCGCCGAAAACCGATATTCTCAATTTGAGATTCTTCCTGCCAGAGGAATTCGTGAGACTGCTCTATCACACGTGCGACTGCGTGTTCGCCAACAGCGGTTTCGAGCCTTTCGGCCTCGTCGGGCTCGAAGTCATGGCGTCGGGCGGGATCGCTTTCACCGGCGCGACGGGCGAGGATTACGTGATCCCGTTCGTCAACGCCATCACGGTGGAAACGGGCAACCCGAACGAAATCGTGGCGTACTTGAAATATCTGCATGAAAATCCCAAGGCGAAGGATGCAATGAAACACGAAGCATTCAAAACAGCCGAGCAATTCACATGGGAGAGAGTGATAAACAACCTCGTCCGAAGGATAGAGTTTCTCGCAATGTAGCGGGATTCGGGATTTCACCGCCGGCGAGTATATGAAACGAAAAAAAAGCGCCCCGTCGAGGGCGCTTTTTTCGTAATGTTTTAAGTGAAGATTTTCGTCAAGCCTCCTTTTCAACCGGATTCGTCAATAATATGCTGAATCCGATCACGGAGCATTCGGGATGAATTACTGGTGCGAATTCGTCGCATGGGCGACGTATTCGTCATACAACTTTTACTTCGATCTTCTTCGGCTTTACTTCGGCCTTTTTCGGAAGGGAAATAGTCAAAACGCCGTCCTTCAGTTCAGCGGTGATTTTCTCTTCCTCCACCGTGTCGCCTATCGTGAATGTTCGCTCATAAGCGCCGCTCGTAAGCTCCTCGCGAAGCAAGGTTTTTCCCTCGACGGCCGGCGTTTTCTTTTCAGCCTTGATCCGAAGAACGCCTTCCTCCACGTTCAACTCCGCGCCGTCCTTTTCGACGCCCGGAAGATCGAGTACTATGGTGAATGAATTTTCGTCTTCATAGATGTTCGCGGAAGGCGTCCACGTATGCTGATTAGCACCCTCGGCGCCATGGTCTTCTCCGAACGCTCTTTCGAAAGACCTCCTGAATGTGTCAAGCTCTCCCCAAGGACTCCAATTGATGATGCGCATCTCAGTCACGCTCCTTTCAGAATTTTCTAACGGCTGGATCATTTTCGATGGGCCGGAACGGCTTTTCGACAACGAATTCGATTGTGAAAAGAAGCTTATCTTCACAATCCCCGCCGTTGCTATTTAATTTTATTATATTGCTTGAATGCATAGCTGTCAAGCAATATCGTAAAAATAATCATATAATTTTCAGGTGCGCCTTCTATTGCTCAGAATGAATTTGTATGGTACTATAGACAAACCCTATTTTTTAAGGTGAATTTTTGTGACGATGAAAGTTAATTCTCTTATTAAGATACTGGACGTTTTAAAAACTGGGGATCAGCTCACCACTGATTCGGGCGCTGTTCGTAATTTCGAACTAACCGGTTTGAGCGTCGCCGTGAGTGCTATTCCGGCGGGCACGCAAGGCGGTGATTTTCACGGGATAATTGAGCTTGACGGTTATCATACCGCGGTTTTCATAGGGGACATTGCGGGACATGATTTTTCTTCCTCAATTCTTGCGACGAGGGTCATTCGGTACATAGAGGACAACAGGGAAAAACTGTTGCATCCGCATTTGTTTCTTAGAACGATGAACGGCGACCTTTTCAAGGAACTGAGCGCGGTCGGCCGGTTTTTCACGAGTGCGATATGTGTTGTTGACACGGCGGTCGGCAGGATCATGTATGCGAGTGCGGGGCATCCTCCGGGGCTTCTTCTCAGAGCTGATTCGGGGAATATGGTCGAGGTTGGCATAAAAGCCATGCCTCTCGGGTTCGAGAGGGAGGTTTCGTTTCAGTCCGTGACGACCGAGTTTCTGCCGGGGGATCGGTTATTGATGTACACTGACGGGGTGTCGGGCGCAAGGAGTGCGGGGAAGGAAGAACTGGGACAGCATAGGCTTGAGGATTTACTCAGGTCCTCGCGGGGCAGCGCGGCGGAAACCGTTCTTAAAGTTGTTGAATATGCCGGGCGGTTCGGGCAGGGCGGTCCTGATACTGATGACCGTACCGTTGTATGCATAAACGCGACCGGGTGACATTTTTATTTCCACGGATTAAATTACTTCGTCCGTCCGGATCCGCGGGCGTTGTCCGGGTTGATATAATGCGAAATAGTGTTACACTAAATTACTTATGAACGGCGCTGATAAAATATCGAAAACGCTTCAGCGGGCGCTTGCCGCGCCGGTGGCGGGCAGGGTGATCGGCAAGATCAAGATTTTCGGGCCGATCATGCCGGTCGGGGCTTCCGGTTCGCATTTCGGCGGTTCCGTGAATCCGGACAGAGTGATCCAGAAGATCAAGTGGGCTGAAAGCCTGGGCATTCGGAGTTTGATTTTCGAGATAAACAGTCCCGGAGGATCGGTTGTTCCGAGCAAGGAGATCGCGGACGCCGTTCGCGCTCTCAGGATGCCGACGGTGGCGTGGGTCAGGGATCTCGCCGCGTCCGGCGCCTATTGGATAGCCAGCGCTTGCGACCGGATAGTCGCGGACCCATGCAGCGGGGTGGGCAGCATCGGCGTGATCTCCACTCACATCGAATTCTCCGAATTGATGAAAAAATACGGCGTTTCATACGAAGGCTTCAAAACCGGCGAATTCAAGGACATGGGCGTTCCGTTCCGGAAGTTTACTTCCTCCGAAAGAAAATCACTTCAATCTCACATAAACAAAATCCACGAAATGTTCGTGAAATCGGTGGCGGAGAACAGAGGGCTTGATCCCGGGAGCATCTCGGACGCCGCCAACGGGAATCTGTATCTCGGAGAAGAAGCAAAGAGACTCGGGCTCGTTGACAGACTCGGAAGCCGCCGGGAAGCGATCCTTCAATGCGAACAGCTCGGGAATTTCAAGCATCTGATGGTGGCGGAGATCGAGGATTTCAGGGAAGAATTTTTCTTCGCGCTTCGCTCGATGCTGTCATATCTTCCCGCGGAATTCGGGCGGGCCGCGGCGCGCGGTTTTTTCGACAGTGTGAAAGCCGGCCCCGGCGCCGACGTAAGATGATCGTATTTCTCATAAGATAAATTCCAATCAATTCATTTCTAATATTTGAATAATTGTCTTATGGTCATTTGTATTTGTTATTCTCGAGATAATCTTGACTTGTCACTTCTTGAAGAATAAAATGAACAGTTCGGAAGAGACGGACGCACGGAGAAACCGGCTAATCCGTGTCTTTCAGGAGACACTTACATGGCGGTGAATTACCACGAAGGCAACTGGGTACTCCACGAAAAATTCGGAATCGGCAAAGTCGGATTGAGTTCCGACGGTGAAATACTTGTAGGGTTTGACGACGGTCGTGATGAAGTTTTTGAATCGGGTCCCAGAAAAGAAATTCCACTAAGAAAATTAAACGAGAACGGGTTTTGGCTTCGGAGGCGGGACGATCACGAAGCGTTCGGCAAACTCGTGAACGAAAAACCGGTCGAAGCGTTGCTTGCTCAATTGAACGACGGCATAGAGTCTTTCGAGACATCCGATATAAAGGCGCTTATGGTTCCGTCGCTGATTCCCGAATCCGGTTGGGAAGCGTGGCGGGCGGAACTAATGAAAGACGTCAAGGGCGATGCGCGCTTTTCGATCGAGAAGAACGACAAGATTGTCTATCACGGGGAACTCGGCGATATAGCGGGGGAAATGACGGCCCGCTTCAAGCAGGCGCCGTCCCTTAAGGAAAAACAAAAGATAGTGCGTGAGATGATCCAACTTGAGCAGAAGGGCGTACCGCTCGACGACATGCGGGAGACCGCCATCTCTTTCTTCAACGGAACGAGTCTCAGCCGCACGAACAAGATAGGCGCGCGGTTCGAAGCGCTGATGTTCCTCGAAGAACTCGAAAAGGCGCAGTACGATTCGATAAAGGATGATTTTTTCGCCGAACTCACCGGGCTCACCGACGAACAGGCAGCCGTCTCGGTTGCGGAGACATCGGAGGCCTTGGTGCGCCGCGCTTTGCTCGACACTTTCCTCCGGTTGAAACCCGACCATTTCCTCGACATCGTGAACATTCTCATAAAAAGATTCAAGAAAACCCAGAGAGACTGGACGCTCGACGCGCTTCACAGCTACGAAGACGGGAGCTATATTAAAACCGTAATAGACAACACCATGTCGGACATCGCGACCAACCTTCAGCCGTTCGTCTGGTTTTTCAAGACTTTCATGGACCGGCCGGACTCGCTCTCGAAGATCGGCTACGACGACGACACGATAATATCCGCCGCATTTAAAACCCTTTGCAACATGCACATGACCAGCGCGTTTTCCTCCAACCCCAAGGAAGGTATAAGCATTTCGCGGGAAGAGGACGAACTCGTTAAGTTGCTCAATGACAACAAGAAGGTTTTCGGCCTGCTCGGCAACCTGCCGGTGAGCGCGGTCGCCAATTTCGCTTCCCGATACCTCGAATGCAACGCTCTCGACCTTGAGAAACGAGAGAGCATGGTTGCGAAAATACAGGAAAAGAATCCCGGGATCGAACTTCAGAAGACGAAAGCGGATGTGGTGGAAACCGGATACCAACTCACGAAGGAAACCTTCGATCAATTCAAAGCGGAATATAAAGACCTCGTGGAAAACAAGCTTACTCAAGCCACGAAAGACATAGCGACCGCGAGGGAGTGGGGCGATATTTCAGAGAACGCCGAACTGACCATTGCACAGGAAAAGCAGAGGATGCTTCTCGGTCGCAAAAACGAGCTGGAGCGGATTTTCGAAAGCTGCACGATCATAGAAACGGCTTGATTGAGCGAAAGAAACTTCGCTCAGCGGAAAAAATATCAATCCATAAATTTCGTAATAACATCATAACGGGTTTGCATCTACGTATCTGACGGAGAATTACGGATGGGAACTGACGCGAAGGCGAATGCGAGCGCTTTCTGGACGCCGAGACGGGCGGCGCTTATGTCCGTCGTTTCAAACTCCATTCTCGTGACGTCCAAAATCGTGGTTGGAATCATAACCGGAAGCGTCGCGGTGTTGTCCGAGGGGTTGCACAGCGGACTCGACCTCGTGGCGGCCGTGATGGCTTTCGTGAGTGTTTCGATCTCCGCGCGACCGGCGGACCTCGACCACCCGTACGGGCACGGAAAAGTCGAGAACATCAGCGGTGCGGTCGAGGCGCTTCTGATTGTGGTCGCCGCCGGCTTCATAGTGAGGGAAGGCATCCTCAAGATTCTTCACGGCGCGGAAAAAATCGAAGTCGGCCCCGGCCTCTGGGTCATGCTGATATCGGTCGTGATGAACATCATAGTCTCGAGGATTCTATTCATAACAGCGAGGAAACACGAATCACCCGCGCTTGAAGCGGACGCGCACCACCTCTCAACGGACGTTCTTACCTCCGTCGGGGTTCTTATCGGGTTGTTCGTTGTGTGGACGACGCACATTTTTATTCTCGACGCGGTCGTGGCTATCATCGTCGCGGCCATCATGGGCTTCATCGGGGTGAACGTTTTCAAATCCTCTTTCGTCGATCTTCTCGACAGAAAATTGCCCGAGGATGAGGAGAAAAAGATCAGGGACATCCTCGAGCGCCACAATGACATGTTCGTCGGCTACCATGAAATGAGAACGCGAAAGGCAGGCGCGGTGAGATACATAGACCTGCATCTCGTCGTGTCGAGAGAGTACCGTATAAAAGACGCTCACGACCTTTGCGACCATCTCGAAGATGAAATCAAAAGCATTTTCCACAACGCCAACATTACGATCCACCTCGAACCGTCGAAACCGGATGAATGGCATTCACCACGGAAAACCACCTGAAATTTACAAGTGAGCAAGGCCGCGCCTCTCTGTTATAAGAGCGGAGTCACGTTTTTCGCGCATCTGTTTGTCTCAACGTGTGTTTCGATGGAAAATGGTTATGCTATATTATGTGTACGCCCCGCATTTTTCGGCGACCGCGGGAAAAACGAGAGGACGGCGCCAACGACGTGAAAAAAGATATCCGCAAAACTGAAATGTTATTGGTTTCATTGATAATCCTTTTAATTACATTCGCGTTTCTTTCATCGGCTGAAGCCGCGAACATCGACCCCGCGACGGGAAAGCA
>JAKLIR010000144.1 GCA_022709505.1 bacterium
TGCCGCAGTTTAACAAGTTCACGAAGAAGAGATACTTCATAGACCTGTTCAACAAGGGCGAAACGCCCGTGGAATGGAAAGCGGCGCCCGACGCGGCTTGGATAAAACTCTCGGAATATTCCGGCAGTCTGGTTGCAGATAAGAGAATATGGGCGAGCGTGGATTTCGGTCGCGCGCCGGCCGGCGGCGCCTCGGCAGGCAGCATCAAAATACTCTCGGGCGATTCGGTTTTCATAGTGAAAGTCACAGTTTTAAATCCATCGGAATCCGCGCCCGCCGGCGGGAAGCTTTTTGTAGAAGACAACGGAGTGATCTCGATCGACGCCGCGGATTTCGCGTCGAAGGCGGACAAGAAGAGCTCGAAGTTGGAAGTCGTGAGCGGACTCGGGCTGTCGGGGAAAGTGGCGGCCGTCGCGCCGGCGAACGCGCAGTCGTTCGCTGGGAAAAACATTTCGGCCGCCGCGCCTTATGCCGAATACCCGATCCGGGTTTTCACGGGCGGCGATGCGCGAGTGGTCGTCGAGGCGCTTCCGACGCACGAGATAAACGCGGGGTACAAGCTGCTGACTGCGGTGTCAATCGACGGCGGCGCGCCGCGAGAGATAGAGTTCTCTCAAGGCAACGACGAGGACGACGAGGTGTGGAAGAACAACGTTCTGCGCTCCTCCATGACGGGCGAAATAAGAATGGAAATCGGCAAGGGCCCACACACGCTGCGACTGTGGGGCGTCGATCCGAGCGTGTTGGTTGATAAGATACTCATCGACTTCGTAGGCATGAAGAAATCATACCTCGGCCCCGAAGAGACGATTGCTAAATAAACGTTCGCGGTTTCAATCCGGGGTCATCTATTGTGCGACGAATCCGGTGCAATGTTCATAGCAGCGGACAGTTTCGTAGTGTCTTTTCAAATGCCTGTTTCCACCGGCCGGGTGCGGAGACCCGGCCGCTGTTTGCACTCACCCCACCCGAATAGCCACCCCTGACTTCCTGTCCCCGCATGGATTCCGGATCTCAGTCCGGAATGACGGACACTAAGGTGCTGCAAGTAAAGATACATACGCTGGTATTACCAAAGAGATGGATTACTTCTCGTTACGGTGCTCCGCAGCCTTTAATGCATTGCGTTTAAGCCGTAGCGGGGTTCCGCACCCGGCCGCGCTCTATGAAAAGGCTCTGTTTTTGTGAGCGAATGCGCTCAATTCCCGAAAGATTTCAGAATCTTGCCTTCGAGATACGCACATTCCTTCATCCTGAAATTTTCCTCGGGGGTCTGTTCGGAATCGATCTTCAGGAACGGTGCGGTTTTGGAGTTGTAGCGCGGCCACGCGGGCACGCCGGGCGCGGAAGGAACGCCCGTGCGGGCGAACGAACTCCACAGAGCGATCACCTTTTTAGAAAGCGCAAGGTTGTCGTCCGAGTACGCGCTCATGCCAAGAAAATTGAAGTTTTGGAAAACGAAGCCGAGTTCGGCGCCGTGGAATACGCCCCAATCCTTGAGCATCCCCTTGTCGGTCAGCGGTTTGGTGAAGAAGTAGAGATAGACGTCGGGTTGTCCGGAGACGATCATGTTTGCGTGCGTGCGGGACGGGCAGGTGAAGGCTGCGTCCGTCACGAGCGCGTTGTAAGCCGCGCGCGGGGTTGAATACGCGGACACCGGATAGAACGAGAACAGCGTGTCGTCGAAAGCGTCGAGTCCGAAGGCGTTGCGCACCTTGGCGGAATCGTCCTTGAACGCGGCCTGCAATTGCTCCATGGTGTCGAGTTTTTTCTTCATTGTGAACAGCGTCGCTTCGTCGCGGTTGGAGCCGATCATCACTTTCACGTTTTTCGCGAAGTCGCCTTTTTTCATTAGTTTCGCGGGCACGTCCGGGATGAAAAAGCCGTCGATCACGGGGTTGAAAGCAAAACCTTTAGTCATTTCGATGTCGGACATCATGGCGCTGAATGGATGAAGTTTCGCCATGAGTTTCTTGGGGTCGGCGGCGCGGAGGCAATCCGCGACGGTCGCGGGGTCCGTGCAGCCGAGTTCGGCGGCGGCTTCGAGGCCGGTCTTCTCCTCCTCGGCCACGGTCTTTTTCATCAGAAGCATCGGGCCGCTCTCTATGATCGCCTTCGTGAACATGCCTCGCGATTCCGGCGATATGAGGTGCAAGCCGACGCTCATCCCTCCGGCGGACTCGCCGAATATCGTCACGTTGTTCGGGTCTCCCCCGAACGCAGCGATGTTTTTCTTGACCCATTTCAGCGCGAACGCCTGATCGTAGAGGCCGTAGTTGCCGATGCGGCCCTTCGCGTCTTTCAATGCGGGATGCACGATGAAACCGAACGCGTTCAGCCGGTAGTTGATCGTGACCGCGACGACGTCGCCTTGCGACGCGAGGTTCGTGCTTTCATACCACGGCTGACTACCCGAGCCGAGCACGAATCCGCCGCCGTGGATGAACACCATGACCGGTTTGGCCGCTTTCGCGGCCGTCATCGGCGCCCACACGTTCAGATACAGGCAGTCCTCGCTCCCGGTTGGGTTCTTGGCCGGTGTGAGGCCGAGCGGGAATTGAAAACATTCGTTCCCGTATTTCGTCGCGGAAAGAGTTTCGCCCCACGGTTCATGTTCCTCGGGGAGAGCGAAACGCAATTCGCCCACCGGCGGCGCAGCGAAAGGAATTCCCTTATAAACGCAAATGCCGTTCTTCGCGTCCGCCTTGCCTGTGACTTTTCCCTTGTCGGTTTGGATGTTCGAGCAGTCCGCCGGGCCGTCCGCGAACGCCGCGCTCCCGAAAAACACAAGCGCCGCGCAGAACGTCCCTATAACAAAAGCCCTTCCGAAATTCTCTCTCGTTCTCATTCTCGCCTCCCCTGTCCGCCCATAAGCGGGATGTAATTCACTGCATCACACGTCGATTTCCATGCCTTCGCGAGCGGCGAAAATGTGCGTGTCCTTCGCGCCGCGCTTTTTGAGTTCCTCGTTGATGTATCTTTCCATGCCTTCTATCGCGTCGTCCGAGCGCGTCGGCTCGTGGTGGAAAAACGCGAGCCGCTTCACGTTCGCCTCGATGGCGATCTCGATTGCGTCGTCGATCGTGCTGTGTCCCCATCCGATCTTGCTCGGGTATTCCTCTTTCGTATATTGCGCATCGAAGACCATCAGGTCCGCCCCGCGCGCGAAATTCTTCACCTTCTGGTTCATCTCCGCCGCGATCTTGTCCCCCTCGGAAACGGGGTCTTCCCCGCCTTCGTCCTGCTGCGCCGCCGCTTCGTCGCTCCCGCCGAAAAGAAAATCGTCGAAATCTTCGTGCTTCTCTTCCTTCTTGAACGGATTGCTGTACGGCTCGGTGTCGAACGCGGTCACGACCGTTTTCCCGTTGTACTCGAATCGGTAGCCGAGAGTCAGGATCGGGTGGTTGAGGTACTGCGCGGTGATCTTCACCCCGTCAACCGAGAACGAACCTTCCTTGAGTTCTATGAATTCTATGGTGGAAGCCATGTGTTCGAGCTTCACGGGAAAATAGGAATATTTCATCTGGCCGGAGACAATGTCCTCGAGCTTCTCGTTGAAATTCACCGGTCCGAAGAACTTGAACTTATTGCCCGGGATGAACGCCGGAACGAAAAACGGGAATCCGTGTATGTGATCCCAGTGGGTGTGGGACAAAAATATCTTCGCGTCCACCCTGCCGATATTTCCGCGGCCCATCATGTTCAGGCCGAGTTCTCGTATCCCGGTGCCGGCGTCGATTATGAAATGCTGGCCGCCGCCCGGCTGAATCTCGAAACATGCCGTGTTTCCTCCGACCCGCACCGTCTTCGGACCCGGTGTCGGGATCGACCCTCGAACTCCCCAGAATTTTACATACATGCTTCACACCTCTTCAGATGATTCGTCTTGTCCGGCAAATTAGACACTATTTTAATATATTCAAGAAATCATGTCTTTGCATTCTTGATGTTTTTTTTAGGGAAACAGAGGAATGCCGGAATTGTGAATAAAGGAAAGATGCATTTCCGGTGTGGGGAACGTTGTTTATTGACTTTCGGTCCGGCGGCTCCGAGTCGATTTCGGATCGGCGTGCACGTTACTAACCGTTAATATATATGTATTTTTATTGTAGTTATCATAATAATTCGAACTACCGTCGATCGGAGCTATTATTCTCGTTTTCACATCGAACGCTCCTTCGGCGCCAAGCTTCTTAATTATATCAATGGCGTCCTTCGCAAATCGTGTTTCTTTGTCTTCGTTAGAGAGGTTATCTTCGTCGCCTAATTGAACAAGAAAGATAAAGTTTCTGATGTTGTGCTGAAAGATAAGTTCGCGAATTGCTTTTTTCAACAGCGCCGTGCATTTATCGTCGAAATGGTTTCCAGTCAGACAGTCTCCGCTTTCTGATGCACCATCGCCGTTTATCATATCTCCGAAAAATGCATTTATGGTCTCGAAAGGTCTGAACCCATTGCATTGTCTAAATCGGTTGCAAGATAGAGAAGTTACCGATCCATGCCTGTTCGGCGGCAAGGCTCCCGTTTTCATGAATTCGATGTAGGAGTGGATAATCGCATCTTCACGACGATTACTAATCGTCTCCTCCCGCCGGGCATGTTCGAAATACCGAATCATTGGTTTTTCAACCATAAATTCCTTGGGCACGATATCATCAGGGAAACCTGCGTTGGGCAAAGTCGCGACGAGGGCGACCGCGAACACCAGAGCCGCCGAAGTGTTGATGAATCGCGGCAGTCCAACATTAACGTCGAACAATCCCGCTATAAGAACCAGCGGAACGGGAAGCAGATATAATAGCTGATAATCCTGCATGCCGTAACTGATTTTCAATACCGTAAGCATGATGCCCGCGACGCTGAATATCATCAGGAATAATGCGCGCGAATCAATTTTCCTTTTCACAAACCACACAACTATCCAAGCCGAAATCGAATACCAAAAAAGTGAGGTGAAAGACCAATCGGCCATTTGCAGTCTTTCAGCAAACGCCTGCAATATTTCTTTCGCTGTAATTGTGTCTGTCGAAGGTCTGATGGATTGGACGAATGCGTCTGACATAATAATTACAGCGATAAAAGGGATTGCGCCGACAAGGAACGATAATGCAGCAACGAAGAGTCTTTTGGGAGAGAGGCGAAGTTTCTTGTACTCGCCCGAAATGACACATGAAATTACTATGAGAAAAATAAAATATAAATATATGATCTTCGTCGAGATTCCGAGTCCCATGATGAATGCGCCCGCATACAAAGGCAACGCTTTGCCGGTCTTTATGAAGCGAGCATACATGAACAAAACAGAGGCGGTGAACAAAGGCAGAAAACAATGCTCGTGCCCTATTCGTCCGTACTTCACGGCAAACGGCAATACCGCTATGAACAAGGCCGCTACGAGCCCCACCCTTTTCGAAAAATATTCCCTGCCGAACAAGTATGTCATGAATACAGCCAATAGGCTGAAAACAACAGATGCAAGTTTCACAACATAAGGCGCCCGCCCGAAGAGAGCAATGAACGGAATCGGAAAATACACCGATAAGGGAGGTTCGTAATCACTATCATAATTGATTATCAACGTATGTTTTTCAAGTACGGTCGCGGCGCCGAGCGCTATTCTGGCCTCTTCGTGATGAAGCTGCACGACCTTTGTGTCCAAAAGGCCCGAAAACCTCAAGTATGCCGCCAGAACGAGAATGAGAAGCAAACAAAACGGAACGTTTATTCTCCAAAATCGCTCGAATTTGAGAGGTTCATGCGAGTTACCATTAAGTCCGGCCTTTTGATTTTTCACAGCGGCAAACGACGGTCTGTAGGGAAAGAACTTCCTGTAAAGAAATATCATGAATATTAATATTATCGTCCCGATACTAATAGGTACTATTCTATTAATAATTTGCTTTGCCGCTTTAGCTGATCTATCCATGCCGCCGAGCGAAACACTATGGGATAATGTTTTATTGTTTTCACTCCTTTTCAAATTAAATGAGCCCGTATCGTTCTTATTTATGAGAGATATAACCTTTACTGCTACTTTCTCTTGCTGCTCATTCAGTCCTGTCTGGTTCTCCGCGATACAAACTATGTTGAAACTCCGCGACACACCCATCACCTGAATCTTATCATCCCTTTTTGTCAGCCAGACAAACATTCTCTTAGCGGTCTTTGCGTCATATAAATTGAAGATGATATCTTTATCGGTGAAGGTGAAATCATTTTCGAATTTCCACGAATCGTCAAAACGCCTGTTAAAATTATACGGAGAAATCAGACTCCGAATAATTGCTCGTTTGTGCATGTTTGATATATTCGACTTGAACCATCCGCGGGCCTCATCTTTGAGATTTACTTCCGGTCCCTGCGTCTCCGCGTGAGCCGCATTTGACAAAGCGCCTTGGAGGCGCGTCCCGTCATCATCATGAAAAAAAGCGGTCGCGGAAACAACTATCAGTGTTAAGAAAAAAACTCGAATATATTTCATTGGTTGCCTTGTTGTCAGATCCGGTGGGAGCATTCCGATTGCTATTAAAATAATTCAATATATAGTGAAGCCGAGCAGTATCATAGAGAAATCGCCCCTATACCGTTTCGCTTTGATTGCGCCCACTATAATAATCGCATCGTTCCCATCATATCTGATTTTTTTCATCATACCACATCACCTCGTCCGGCAACAACTCCTCTCGCCGTCTCTCTGATGTTTGGCGTCATGCCGAAAGTTTTCAGGAGCAAGTTTTATTTATCCGAATCTGGCATTTGGATTCGGGAGCAATGATTCAGAGCGGATGAAATGCATAATACTTTATAAAACAAAGGGCGCCGCGATATACGACAGAATACTTTTGAGAGATACAGGAATTATGAGACCGCCTCGCATAATTCATCTCATTTGCCGGTTTTTAAATCCACGCAAAGTGAATTCCGAGGACAAAATAAATTTCTATTAATAAATCGGAGATAATCGGAAATCTTTAAAACCCCTCGACAGCCCTTCATTCCCAATTCAGGCTTCGCCCTTTTTTACCCGTTTTCTCATTCTTATCATATTTTTCCATATTCAGGCTTAATTTCAATTTCATTTATACCAACATCTGAGAAATCTAAGTATCCATTATTTCTATCGAAATACTTTTTATTGTTTTCTACGGCAAAACTATGAATATTATCAAGGTAATCATCAAGATTTTCATAATAATGCGATATCGTCAGTTTTCCCAAATTTCCATCCCAATCGAGTGAAGCACCATTACACCTTGATTCATAAGAAAGACCTACATTATATTCTTCGCCTTCAGGATATATGTTGTGAAATCTTGCGTCTGGCCTGCAAAAATCTTGAATTATGTCGCTCAATGTTAAAATGCTTGATAGGGGGTCTCTTGAGAACCTTAATCGAAGTTGCGGATTATCATGGGCAGAAGCGCCCTTTCTATAAATAGAAGACATGTCATGCATCATAATAGCCATTGCAGCCCACTCAACACAAAATCTACTCATCGCATATGCATCATTTTCCGGATATAGTCGCAGAATATCATTAAGATGCAAAAATGATATTGCTCCCGGGAGTCCATGCGTTTCAGTCAAACCTCTCAAAATCAGTTCTTTAAAACGATCATGCCATTGCGCAGGAGTAGTCGGGTCTGTTTTTCTATATCCATGTAGAGGATAGAAAACAAGGCGTTTGCCATATCTATCCGCTATCCAATCCACACCTTGTCCGGATGGATTTACAATTGTATT
>JAKLIR010000145.1 GCA_022709505.1 bacterium
CGAATCGATGGACATCGAACAGCTTCGAGCCGGGTTGGGAGACGCGCTCATCGAGTTCGCGTCGAGAGTAGAGTCCCGCGTCAACGAAAGAGACAAATATTTCGAAGAAGGCGTACGATCCATACTGAACAACATCGAGAAAGCGGCAAGCAGGGGTATCAGGGGAGACATCGAGAATCTTTTCGGCGGAGGCGGATTATTCAGCAACATTTTCGGCAGCCAGAAGAGCGATTCGCCGATGAAACTCACACAGCGGACCGCCGGCAAGGGTCCGGGCTCGCTTCAAGACTCACAACTCAGACGGTTCGCATACCTTACAGGGAAGAAAATCAATAAGAACATAATAGATGAGGAAGGCAACGTGATCGCAACTCGCGGCCAGACGGTTGACGAGGAAATGATACGGACAGCCTGCGAGAAGCAAAAAACGCTCGAACTCATTCGTAGCGTCGATCTTAACGGATGACCGAGAGTTAAGCGCCTGAAAACATAGTCCGGCCCCTCTCCAAAATTTTTCCTGTGAATAATTCTCCCGTTATGATATTCTTATTTACTATCGCTCGGATACGGAGCGGCGACTAACAACGCGGGGAGAGATTCAATGGACCCAAGAAAAAACATTAAGCTTCATCAGATGATCCTCCTGAATGTCATCAATTTCGGGCTCGTTGCATTCTGGAGTTTCGACGGCGCTATCATGCCGCTGTTCCTGACCACGAAATTCGGACTCTCGAACATTTATATCAGCCTGATCATAGATATAGGAAAATTCATGATCTTCATTTCTCTATTCATGGGAATGTTTTCCGATCTCTCGCAGTACAGTTGGGGCAAGAGGCGGCCCTTGATGCTGATCGGAGGCCTCATCTCCGCGCCCCTGATTGTGCTGATCCCGCACATCCCCAACATCTGGCTGCTCGTCGCCGTGATGACGGTCATCTACTTCATGCTCCAGTTCGCCGCCGTCCCGTTTTTCGCACTCGTTCCGGAAGTCGTGCCTAACGAAAAGCTCGGCACCGCGAACGCATTTTTCAGCGTTTTCGGCGGCGTGGGAACTCTTGTTTCCTACGTGGTTGTCCTGTCCATCGTTTATAAAATAAACAAACCTTTGGCCTTTTACGTACTCGCGGCATCACATCTCGCCGGCACGCTCACAACTGTACTATTCGTCAAAGAATACCTTCCGGAAAAACCTAAGCGCGTGAATAAATTCGCAGCAATGTGGAAAAACGTAACCGAGATGGTAGTCGAACTGCCGAAACTACCTGAACTTTCATGGTTCATGCTCTCTAACCTCTTCTTCTGGCTCGGGCTCGGCGCTTTCCTCGTGTACTTCACGAAGTTCGTGGAATATTACGTGAACATACCCGGAACTAAAGCCGGAATCGTGCTGGGAGTGGTAGTCATAGTTTCGATCCTTCTCGCGGTGCCGGTCGGCCTGCTGGGAGATATGCTCAATAGAAAGAAATTCGTGTTCTGCGGGATGTTCACGATCTTCCTCGGACTGCTCGCGGGCTACTTTCTCATCGGCCCGACATCAAAAGTTTCCGGATACAATCTTGCAAAAAAGGAATCGGTCGTCAAACTCGCAAAAGTTTACAATTACGATATGTCGAGTGCGGATCTCAGCGCTTTTTCCGACGAGCAATTCAAGCCTCGCTTCGACGCCAATAAAGACGGACTCGACGACGACAAGAAAGCCGACGTAATGCGTTGGTGCTTGAATGGGGATATCGATACGAAAAAATGCAAAAAAGGAGTTGAAAAAGTCCTCGGCGCCGGAAGTTCCTCAATCGAGCCTACGTTCAACGCTCTGGTTGCGATGAATAAACTGATTACGAAAGAAACCAACAAAGTGCTCATGCTTGCGTTCGGGGTGATCGGGTTCGCCGCCATAGGACTGACGATCTGCTTCGTCATCATGGCCGCAATACTGCCTACCCTGATGCCTGAAGATAAAATGGGCCTGTACATGGGATTCTATTCATCAGTCACGGGACTCGGGGAGTTCCTAAGCGTCCTGATCGCGGGGCTGGTCATAGACATGACGCTCGCGGCCAAGATACACGCGCTCGGATACAGGTGGGTGTTTTTTCAGGGAACGATATGTCTTTTGCTGGCGGCGTTGGTTCTTTTGAAAGTTCCGTACATCCCGAATGCGAAAGACCCGACGATAACCGATCTGGCGAAGAAATCCAAAAAATAAAACCTGATTCGTAATTCGGATCCGGGAGCAACGATTCAGAGCGGATGAAATGCAAGGCGGAAGGAGCATTTTTGAAGTGAGTGTACCGGGATGTACATGAACGAAAAAATGCGACGACAATGAAGCAGTTCGCCGCTATGAACATTGCAACGGATTCGGGTTAAACTCCCGTGGACTCGGACGACTTTGAAGAAATGGACGGCGTCGGAAGCGCGTCGATTATGCGCATCACCGAATTCTGCACTCTGACCAAGTCCGAACTGAAAACCGACACTCCCGCCATTGATAGGATTTGATATCTCGTCAGATTAGTCATCTCTGAAGCTACATCCGCATCCTGAATCCTCGAAAGCGCGTTTTCGGATTCGGTGAGAGCCACCTGATTATCATCGAGAATCTTCTCAATGTTGCCTATCATTGCTGAGTTTTCGGTCATCCTGTCGGCGAGATTGCTGATCGCGTCGTCAAGACTTGAAAGAGTGGCCTGAGCATTCGCCGCGGAGGAGTAATCGGCGCTTACGCCGAGAGACAGCGAATTTATTTCGTACATTCCTATCTGCATCCTCATGTTATAACCCGCAGTCACCTGAACATAGTCCCTGTCAACGGGATCGATTGCCGGTTCATTAATGAATATGCCGAATTTTTTAGCGACCGGCTGTTCGTTGTCAACAATGATGGTCCACAGGCCGGCCGCAGGGTTGGTCACTTTAAAACTTTCCTCCTGCCACCCTCCGGCGCCTGCATAGCCGGCGTAGCCTGAATATTTTATGGACGTCGCGCTGTTCATCGTCCCGAGCGAGACCGTATGAAGCCCGTGTATGGGATCCGCGGCGCCATTATTGACCGTCTGCACTCCGCCTCCGCCCACATACGCTTCAACCGTGCCCGGCGGCACCGACTCGTGAGCATAATAAAGATACCCGAAGGCCTCCGTGCCATCGGGCGAAATCAGGTTGAAGTCGGGAAACATCGCCGCTCCGTCGTACCATGCTCCGTAAATATCCGCAACTCCGCCGTTGCTCGCCGCATACGAGGCGAGATCGACAGACATCGAAACCTGCCCGGCGTGCACCAGCGCGCTCGATCCGCCCGGAACCGTCGAGAAACTCGGTCCGAACACGAGTATCCCGTTGAAACTCGCTTCGTCGTTCAACAGATTGAGAGAGTCGATTAAACCGTCGGCTTCCGTCGCCATGTTCGTTCTATCCGCGGCGGTGAGCGTCGTGTCAGAGGAGGCTCTGACCGCAAGATCCCTCAATCTCTGTATAATTTCCGACGCCATGTCCATTGCGGACGCCCTCACCTGCAGAAAACTTATTGCATCCTGCAGGCCTTTATTCGCCACACGCAGCCCGTTCGCTTGCGTTTTATACGCCGCGACTAATTTCTTTCCGGACGGATCGTCTGAAGAATTAACTATCCTGAGGCCCGACGAGAGACGTTCCATGCTTTTGCTTACAACGTCTCCGTTTTGCTTTATCTGATACAGAACCGAATTTACATTCGGACTTACGTTTATCACTGTTCATCACTCCTTTTACTTCTTATCGCAAACGCAAAAATGCCGAAACTTACGCTATGACAAGCATAAAGAAAAACACAAATATTAAATTTTCCTTTGGATTTTGTTCGGCAAGAAACCGAGTGGCTGGCCCGGCTTCCGAAATAATCTTACATTTCTATTTTAATCCTTACGCAATCAATGTCAAGTCGATACAAGAAACCCATTGAACCCTGATTCGGGGTGAATGCCGTGTTTTCAGAATTACGGGTGATTTTATCGATCCGCTCGGACATTATTGCTTGCGGGTTAATCCCCGCCGCCGTCCGACGCGCCAACCCCTTTATTCGCGAGAAAAACACCCGCTAAGAGGATCGCCGTGAAACCGATGAGCATCGGGGTTATCGGTTCGTGTATCGTCACCGAAGCGGCGAGCATCGCATAGACGCATTGCAGGTATATCATGTTTGAGACGAGCACCATGCCGAGCACTTTCAGCGTGTGGTTCCAAAGAACGTAGGACAAAGCCGAACAAAAAATGCCGAGATAGAAAACAGCCGCGATGGAAAGCGGCGACACATGGCTTATCCGGCCGGCGGCAAGGTCGTGCACAAAAAACGGAAGCAGAAAGATGCACGCGACCACGAACATTCTTCTCGACACGTAAAAGGGTGAGAGTTTCTCAACAACACCCCTGCTGAGAAGAGTGTACACCGCCCATGTCGCGGACGCCGCGAGCATCAGTATATCGCCGAGAGGATTCAGTTTGAAATTAACTTTACCATTCCATATTATCAGCGCGCCGCCGACAAAACTGATTGCTATGCCTACAATGTTCACGGCTCGGGTGCGCTCCCCGAAGAACACCGCCGCTCCGATCAGTGTCAGCACCGGGATCAGCGAGACGAGAATTGACGCGTTGGTCGCCGTGGTGTAAACGAGTCCCCAGTTCTCGAAAATGAAGTATAAGGCGACTCCCATCAGCCCCATCAGGACGATTTTCACATTTTGCGTCTTTGTCGGCTTCACTTCCGGCCGGGACGGAATGAACGCGAGGATCACAAGCGCTATCACAAACCTGAGAAACGCGAGACTCACCGGCGGAATCTCCCGCACGGCCACCCTTATGAAAACAAACGCGAAACCCCACAGCGCGAGAACGAAGTTCGCGAGAAAAATGTTGAATATCCTGTTTTCGAGAAGTCGCTTCATCGTTCGCGTCGAGGCGCCGGCGGGTTTCACGCCGTTTCACTTTATCGATTCCTTTAGAGCGGAGGAAATGTTCGTAAGGCCTTTCTCAAGCTGCTCGAGCTCCGGCCATCCGAAGCCGAGCCTGAAATAATGCCTGTCCATCTCAAACCAATGCCCGGGGCCGATGAATGTCTTATATTTCTCATTCAGAATCTCATAAAAACTATCGACATCAACGCCGGAGTCCGCCTTTATTCTCGGGAAGCAAACCACCCCTCCCCCCGGCTCGACCCATTCGAGAATCGTCTGCCCGGCCATCCAATTTTTAACGATCCCGCGAGCGGCGCCGATCTTTTTCGTTATCTCAGGCAAAAAACGATCCCTATTTGAAAGTAGGTGAAAGGCAATTTCTTCGTCAATGATCGAGCCGCAAATAAAAATCTGTTCCTTGGCGGCGAGAAAAGTCTCCCGCAGTTCGGGGTTCCTCGTGAGTATCCACCCTATCCGCACGCCGGGCAAACCGTATGTCTTTGATACCGACGAAACGCTTATCACGCTCGGGCTGATAGACGCCGCAGTGGTCAAAGGCCCCCCATACGCCATCTCCCGGTACGTTTCATCCACGAGCAGCAGACACCCCTTCGATTCGACTATCCCGATTATCTCCCGCAAGTCTTCCGCGGTCATCATCACCCCCGTCGGGTTATGAGGACACGTAATGCTCACGAGCTTCGTTTCCGGCTTGATCAGAGCGGCGATTTTTTCGGGGGCTGCTCTGAAACCTTCCTCGAATTTCAGATCGAGCAGGTCCATCCCGCAGCCTATCGCGCGCGGCGTTTCTATGTTCGTGGCATAGTTCGGGCGCACCACGACGAGATGATCCTTCCGGTCGAGTAGTGAAGTCGCGATAATGAATAAAGCCGCAGCCGCGCCCGCTGTAATCAGAACATCGCCGGCGTCCAAGCCGCCCGCCTGCTCCGCCACTGTCTCTCTCAACTCCGGCTTCCCGGCGTGATCTGTGTAAGCAAGAACAATATCCGCCGGATCGAAACCGAGCCGCTTCATCGGCATGTCTTCAAAAGAACTTTCCGTCAGGTTGAATTCAATCCTATCGTATCCGAACTGTTCCGGCGACTCTATTTCAATCGGCATTCTTTTGTAGTCCATTAAGACCTCCGGGAGCGGCGCCGGGCGTCACGCTCCGGCTTAAAACACACCATCCATGCAAGCTCTCACGTCGCGAGCTTAACGACCATGTCCCACATAACATCCAGCCCGAACCTCAGGCCGTCCACCGGAATCCGCTCGTCGATTCCATGCGCGGTATTCAGATAAACCTCCGGGCTCACGGTCGAGTGCAGGGGGGAGAAACCGTAAGAAATGATTCCCTTCCCTCGAAGGAAACGCGAGTCCGTGGCCGCTGGGAACAGAATCGGGACGACGATACCCGTCGGATCGTGCTCCGCAATCACCTCTTCTATGACTTTGAAGAACTCGCAATCCGTCGTGCTTTCCGTCGCGTGCGGCACCTTTTCCGGATGCAAAGGCTCGATCTCCTCTATGCCCGTCAGTTTTTTTATCCTGTCGATCAGCATCTCCTGCGTCGTTCCGGGGAGAATCCGGCAGTCGAGAACAGCTTCGCATTTTTCAGGGATCACGTTGTCCTTGTAACCGCCGTTCACCTGCGTGAACGACACGGTGTCGTGCAGCATCGCCCTGAAAGCATCCTGCAGGTCTTCAAAATCGATCTGCGAAAGAATGAATTCGGAAAGCATGGGATTGAACATCTGTTTGAGAAACACATTCTTCGGGAATGGAAACAGGCGGGACATCCTGTCGATCATTTCCACAACCGATTTCACTTTCACGATCGGCGCGGGATTGTTCTTGAGGATGTTGAGGGCGGCCGCCATTTTCGCTATGGCGTTATCCTTCTTCGGGACCGAGCCGTGGCCGGGTTTCCCTCGCGTGGTGACCTTCAGCAGAATTGCGCCCTTTTCAGCGTTCTGGCATATAAAAATATTCCTCCCCTCGAAAGGAAGGGCGTTTCCGCCGCCTTCGTTTATGCAGTATTCGGCGTTGATCTTATCAAAATTATTTTCCACCATCCAATGAGCGCCGTAAGTGCCCATCGCCTCCTCGTCGCCGGGCGCGAACATGATTATGTCTCTTTTCAGCTTCAAGCCGCGCCTTTTCAATTCGAGCATGATTAGGAGTTCGGTCGCCATCGTGCTTTTGCAGTCTATCGCGCCTCGGCCCCATATAAATCCGTCCTTGTTCACGCCCTCGAACGGCGGAACGGACCAGTCCTCGGCCTGCGCCGGAACCACGTCCGCGTGGCTCATAAGAAGAAGCGGTTTCCTCGAACCGTCGCCTTTCAGCCGTCCCACCATTAGCCCGCGCCCGGGGGCGGACTCAAGCACCTCGGACGGAATCCCGGCGTCATTCAGAACGCCGGCGACATAGTCGCAAAGAGGCTTTTCCTCTCCCGGAGGATTCGTCGTGTTGAACCGTATCAACGTACATAGCGCTTCCTCTAATTCTTTATAAATCGCCTCCGGATGCTTGTTCATATTTTGTCTCCGTGTTTTTTATTTGCCTTGGCTTTCTTTTTCTTCTTATTCTTATTCATCGTTTTCAACTGTTTCTTGATATTTTCGTACCACGTCCTGTCGAACCCCATCGCGCGGCACTCTTTTTCAGGTCTGCACGAAAGGGAACTGCATTCGGGACAAGGCGGGCAGACAACACAGCCGGCCGGGCATTTCTCGATGTTTTTCGCGGGGCAGGACGCCGGCGCCGAGAGCGGC
>JAKLIR010000146.1 GCA_022709505.1 bacterium
TTTGTACATAGCCTTTTCAATGGTCTCGTGATTGAAGGGCTCGAGGCCGTTGATCTCTTCCGCGATCAATTTGAGGTTGGCGACGGTGTCCTCGGCGTTGAAGTGTTTTTTGACGCCCTCGGGCTGATATTCGGCGACTTCCGTGAAAAAGAAGTCCGCGTAGGTTTCGAGGTCGTTTATCGTCTTGAGCCTCTCGCCGGTTATCTCGATGATTGTTGAAATCTTATCTCTGTCGGCCTGTGAAACATCTTCTGGGAGCCAGCCTTTTTTCTTGAGAAAAACAACGGCGAGATCGACGACGCGATCCCGGCTGACCGCCATCATCCAATGGCTGTTGATGTAGCGAAGCCTGTTCTCATCGAACACGGACGGCGCTTTTCCCATCGCTTCGACCGTGAAAGCATCCTTGAGCTCGTCGAGAGAGAAAAACTCGCGCTCGTCTTTCGGGTTCCAGCCGAGGAAGGCGAGGTAGTTCACGAGCGCTTCCGGAAGGTACCCGAGTTCGCGGAACTGAAAAACGGACACCGCGCCGTGCCTCTTGCTGAGTTTCGTGCGGTCCGGGCCGAGTATCATTGAAGTGTGAAGATATTCAGGGACGCTGAGGCCGAGTGCGCGGTTGATCAAGACCTGCTTCGGCGTGTTCGATATGTGGTCTTCGCCGCGCACCACATGGGTGATCTTCATCATCGCATCGTCAACCGCATTGCAAAGAAGGAAAATCGGAACGCCGTTTGAACGGATGATAATGAAGTCGTCGAGTTCGTCCGACATGAATTCGATGTCGCCGCGGATCAGGTCTTTCACCACGACCTTTTCCTTGCGAGGTGTTTTGAATCTGACGGTGAAAGGCTTGCCTTCCTTTTCGAGCCGGGCGTGGTCGTCTGGCGTGAGCTTTCTGCATTTGCCGCTGTATCTCGGCGGCCTCTTTGTTTTTACGGCGATCTCCCGCTCCGCGTCGAGTTCTTCCTTCGTGCAGTAGCAGCGGTAAACCATGTCGAGATCGAAAAGTTTTTTCACGCAGTCGTTATAAATATCCACCCTGTGCATCTGGTGGTAGGGGCCGTAATCGCCGCCCATACCGGGGCCTTCGTCCCAGTCGATCCCGAGCCATTTCAGGTCGTCGATGATCATCTGCTCGAAGTTGTCGGTCGAGCGGTCGAGGTCCGTGTCCTCCACTCGAAGAATGACCTTTCCGCCGTAGCGCCGCGCCACGAGCCAGTTGAATAACGCCGTATTTGCGTTGCCGAAATGCAACATTCCCGTCGGGGACGGTGCGAATCTTGTTCTTACGTCTTTCAGTTCCATTTCATCTCTCCATTGAAGCTGATCGCTGTCGTCGCCGTTGTTTCTTGCCGGCTGTGCAATGGAAAACCGGTTCGATCGCGGCTATGAATCAGAGCTTATTGTAGCAGTCCGCGGGCCTTGCGACAAACAGGCGAAAGCTTAATCCTGAACGCTCATCTTATGATGCTCAGATCGAAATCGCCCTTGACGGCCGTGAATACATTGAATGTCCTGCTGTCGGAGTTGTAGCAAGTCCCTTCCTTGTCGGAGTTCCTCAGCGAGGCGCAGCTTTTTTCAAAACTGAGTTTGACGTTTCCTTTTCTGACGGCTTTGAACGGCGGCGCGGGAATGACAAGCTCAACCCTCGAAGTATTTCCCTTCCCGGTGAAACGGATTGTTTTCCCGTTGTCACTGAGTTTGTAGTGTGCGTTTTCGTATTTAAGGGAGGCCGAAGCAGAGAGGGAATTCTTCTTCGGGAATAAAAGGAGGCGGAGTCTGTTATTGGGAGTCACCGCTCCGCCGGTTTTAATCTCCGACGGATCTACGAGGGTGTCGACATCCTCCGGCAGCATGGGCAGCAGTGTTCCCTCTTTTACAAAAAGGGGAAGTTTTTCGAGGGGCGCCGCGACTTTTTGGATCGAGCCGCCCTTATATCTCACTCCTGTTTCGAAATCGATCCAGTCGTTGTTCGGCGGAAAATAAACCTCGCGGTCGATCGCGCCTTTATCGACAACAGGCGCGACGAGCAATTCTTCTCCGGTGAGAAATTCATAGCGCTGAACGGCCGACTCGGAGTCGTTCGGGTACAGCAGCGGCAGAGGCCGGATGATCGGCAAACCTGTTTTCACCGCATCGTGAGCGTAGTTGTAGAAATAGGGGAACAGTGAAGTGTGCAGTTTCGCGTACTTGCGGTAGATTGCAAGGGCTTCGTCGCCGAAGCTCCACGCGCCGAGGTTGGTCTGCATGTGTATCTGCATGATCGGCGACAGCGCGCCGAACTGAGCCCATCGCACGAACAACTCCGGCGTCTGATTGCCTTGGTAGCCGGCTATGTCGTGTCCCCAGAACGGAAAGCCCGACATCGCAATCGTCTGTCCCGCAACCACGACTGATTTGATGCCGTTCTTCGCGGTGAAATCCGCTATGTTGTCTCCAGCCCAACTGAAAGGGAACTTCTGCGAGCCGGCCATACCGGAGCGCGCGAAAATGATCCCATCGCCGGCCGTGCGGTCGGTGATGTATTCATACATGTATTTGTCATAGAGATACGAGAAATAATTTTTCATTCTCTCGGGCCTGACTTCCGGATCGTGATATTTCAGGCCGGTCACGTACTGGCCTTCGCCGTCGTCGCATTTGAACCCGCTGACGCCATAGCTCAAAAGCTTGTCCAACTGGGAGTACCACCATTTAACCGCCTCGGGATTCGTGAAGTCTATGAGAGATCCCTTTCCTTTCCACCATTCGACCACCGCCGGTGTTCCGTCGGCGTTCATTATGTACGCGCCCGCCCGCTTTCCCTCCTCGTAGTTCGGGCTTGCTCCCTTGTTGATCCCCACCATGTCTATGTTGTTTTCCGTGTTGACAAAAGGAGTCAGCCAGACCACCGTCCTGTAACCATAGTCGCGCGCGAGTTTGAACATTTTCTCAGGAGATTTGAACTGGAGCCTGTTGAATTCGAAATTGTGATAGGATGTTTCCCACGGGCTGTCGAGAACTATAACCGAGCCCGGCAGATCGAGCTGTCGGGACCTCACGATGTCTTCCTCGAAGTCGTCCTGATTCTTGTGGACGTCCCGGCTTTTCCACGGAGCGAAAGCCCAGCGCGGCGGCGCGCTCAACGGCCTTCCGGAAATTCCGGTGTATGCCGAAAGAATACCTTTCAGCGACTTTCCTCCTATGAAATACACTTTGAATTCCGTGTCCGTGTAGTTCAGCTTGAACGACCCCGGATCGGCTTTCCCCATGTTGAATGTCGCAACCGATGGGTTGTCTAAAAAGAATCCGTAGCCGCGGCTGCTCATAAAGTAAGAGACGCATTTGTAACAACTGCCTTCGGACTTTTTAGGCTCGTCCGAGTTGAACACTTTAACTTTTTTCCCACGTTGGTCGAGTGCGTTGAACCTTTCGCCGAATCCGAAGAAGCGCTCCGCGCCCACGATTCCGAAGTCCGCGTTCCATTCGATAGGTGCGCTCGTTTTTATTTCAATCGCGGCCGTCCAAGAGTTTACCATCCACATTCGCAGCGAAGCTTTGCCGCCGTTCGAGAGTTCGAGAACTCCGGACACTTCGCCGACGGAGGACTTACTAATGTCGGATTTAACCACCTTTATCGTGTTCGGGAAAAAAGATTTCGCGACAAGAGTTTCTTTTTTGCCGGAAAGGCCCGGAAATTCAAATGTCAGCATGCCGGAATCCGCGGCGCATGAGAGAGAGACGTTCTTGGAATAGATTATTCCCGCCGGGGATGCCGCCTCCGGGGAGACACCCGCGAATGAGGCGGAAATCAGAGCAGCAGCAAAACACATAAACAAGGAACGATGAAGCTTCATTGAATGTCACCTCCGAGATTTGCTTGACACCGAAGTGAGATTTAAACGGCGGTTATCTGATGTATCCGTAGTATCGTCCCATCCAGTAGGGGAGCAGCCAGAACGTGCCCGCCTCTTCGGTGTAGCCACCCGCGAGCCATGTGCCCCCACAGTCGAGTTCGTACGGATTTCTATTCCACTTCATAAGACAACGCTCGTCGTAAGGCACTGGATATTTCGCCTGTATTTCGAGAAATCTTCCGTTTGTTTTATCTATCTCGATATCTGCTCTGTGACCGTTCCTCTGAGACCAGTAAATCAGGTCGATCGGAATTCTTTTCAGTGTATCGATAGCGCTATCGAGATCGAAATATTCGCCCGAAGGCAGCAGGGCGGCATATATGAAATTCCAAAGTGGGTTCCTCTCGGGCTGTTCGATGCGCCAGCTTCTTCGCAAACTCTTATGATAGTATTTCAGTATTTCAGGATCCTTTTCGTATTTGAGAAGGGGATAATAGGCGAGGAACGCAAGTTCGTCATCGGAGTGGTTGACCATCCTCGGCTGGTTGAGCTTCTGACCGACCGTGTGCTTGGCATAGTTGTGCTTGTCGATCAGCATTTCGTATGCGTCGGACATCTTACGTTCTCCAGTGATATGTTGTGCTGTTTTGAGAGCCGAGAGAATTTCGAGAGAGTTGAGTCCCTGCTGAAAACGCCCCTTCGTTCTCAGGTATTCGGGATTCCACTTACCGAAGGTCGTTGGCAGCCCGTCCGTGTCAATGAGATAGAAATCGTTGTCTATTATATGGTTCGTGATCCGGCTCATCTTTTTCCGGAGTTGAGCTTTTTCCTTTTCATCCGCGCACAGGTCGTAATAGATGGAATATGCGTAGTAGTGTCCGTCCAGTTCGTCCGAACTCGTGTCGCCTTTCCACCGCCATTTCCCGTCGCTCGTAATGTGGTTCCATTCGCCGCTGCAATGCGGATCGTTCGGCTTCGCGAACGAGCGCGCGATGAACCCTACTTTCTCCGTGACGGTTTCGAGGAACATCAGAGAGTCCATGGATTGCTTGGCGAACTTCTTTGCCTCGGGATCATGGGTCGCCCCGTACCTGAAACACTCTGCCGCGATATACATCGAAGTCCAGAGACCGTCGTTGTCGTTAGTTGTGTTCGCATTTGTAGAAAGGTCTCCCGGGGATTTCAGGTCCGAATCTGAAACGAGTCCATACCGCAAGTGCCGTGCGCGAACTTGTTTCTCGAATAACGCTGCTTTCTCGGCAAGCGTCATCATCTTATATTCGACTTTCGAGACTCCGGAGAATGTGCCGAACCATATAGCGCCTCCGGCGCCGAGCACGGCGGCGTTGATCCTGTCGTCAAGCACGTATCTGCGCCCTTCGAGATAGTGCCATCCCGTAGCGTCGCGTCTCGCGGCGCCGATGCTTGTTCCCACGAGCAGGACGTCTTTTCCGCCTGTTATGTTCAGCACATCCTCGTACGGCAGGCCGCCGTTCGCACCGGTGATTTCGGACCAACCTCCCGTCCCGTCGTAAACGCTGATTCCCTTATCGGCGCCGATGTAGAGGGAGCCGTCCGCGAAATGGACGTCTCGTATTTCGTCGCCATGAATCGTTCCCCCGGCGGCCCTTGTTTTGAATGTTGATAGGATGGTTCCGTCGTATTTATAGACGGCGTCGTTCGTTGCGATCCAAACCGCTCCGCCCCCCGCCGGTTCGATATCGACTATGTTCATACCCTCGAATTCAGGAATAGGTTTTTCGCCGCCGTTGTTATGGAAGAAAAGGCCTCTCGGCCTCCCGAGCAGGAATCCGCCTTTGTATGCTGAGGATGCGTTTACCGGCAGGCTCGAAAGTTTCTTGCAGGGGAGCGCCTTCGAAGCGGTATCGATAGAGTAAAAGCCGGTGTCGGTTCCCGCGAGAAGCAAGTTTTTTTCACACGCGAGCCTCGTCACTCTTCCGAGCGCCGCCATTGATTTGCCGCTCGCCGCCGGCTTCCATACTTCTCCGTTTTTATAAAAAATACCGCGGTCGCTTCCGGCGAAAATCGTTTTCCCGCAAAAGGCGAGACTGAGAATGCTCACCGCCGTCAATCCTTGTTTCGCCTCGTAAACAGTTGTCACTTTCTGCGGGAATTTCGTGTCCTTGTAGAACAGTTTTGCATCGTTGGTGATCGCTGCTGCGGTAGTTACAGAAACAAAAATGAAAGCCGCCGCCGCCGTCGAAAACAATTTTCTCATCATGTCCTCCGGATGTCGATCGAAAACTCAGCCCGGATTTTTCACCGGAAAAATCCGGGAAATCGTAAAAAGAGCGATCTATTGCGTTGCATCATCGACTCGAACTCGGTCACATGCGAAAAAGTATGCTCCCACATTCTCACTCGATGCGCCTTGTATCTCATCTCTTTTTCCGATTTCAACCCACATTGGTAAAAATGTGGATTAGCGGCGCCTCTCACGCATGAGTTGCATCGCTATAACGAGTTTCTGCATTTCGCTGGTGCCTTCGTATATCTCCGTTATCCTCGCGTCGCGGTAGATTCTCTCCACCGGATAATCGGTCATGTATCCCATTCCGCCATGGATCTGAACCGCTTCGTAAGCGCATTCGTTAGCGACCTGAGAGCAGAAAAGCTTAACCATCGCGGACTGCTTCGTTATCTTTTTTCCCGCGTCCGCGAGCCATGCGCAGTTATAGACCATCAGCCGCGCCGCCTCTATCTTGGTCGCCATCTCGGCAAGCTTGAACTGAATAGCCTGCTGCTTGATGATCGGCTTTCCGAACTGCACTCTCTGATTTGCGAAATCTTGACTCAGATGAAGACAACGGGTCGCTATCCCCACGCATCCAGCGCCGAGCCCCATCCGCCCGTAATCGAGCGCCTTCATCGCTATCGCGAAACCGCCGCCCTCCACTCCGAGAAGATTTTCGACCGGCACTTCGAGGTCCTCGAATATCAGCTCGGCCGTCGATGATCCTCTTATGCCCATGTGCTTCTCTATCGTGCCGACGGAAAACCCCGAAAAGTTTTTTTCAACTATGAACGAACTTATGCCGCCGCGGCTGTTTTCCGACTTATCGAGATCGGCGTACACCACATATATGTCCGCGACCCCGCCGTTTGTGATCCATATCTTCGTGCCGTTGATCACGAACTTGTCGCCCTTGCGAACAGCTTTCGTTTTGATTCCGGCCGCGTCGGAGCCGGCCGTGGGCTCGGTGAGCGCGAAAGCCCCGAGCTTCTCGCCGGTAGTGAGCGGGACGAGATATTTTTTCTTTTGTTCCTCGTTGCCGGCGAAGATGGAATGGGCGGCGATCCCCATGTGCGCGCCGATGATCGTGCACATCGCGGCGGAGGCGTACGCGATCTCTTCATTCAGAAGGCAGTATGCCACATTGCCGAGTCCGGTTCCGCCGTACTCCTCCGGGAACGGCGCGCCGAGAAAACCAAGCTCTCCCGCCTTCTTGATCACTTCCCACGGGAAATACTCTTCCTTGTCCATTTTATCCGCGATCGGCTCGACTTCGTTTTTAACGAAGTCCTTAAACAATTTCCGCATCCTTACATGATCTTCAGACAGTGAGAAATCCATTATCGCCACCACCCCCGGAGTTAAATACAAAAGCGGCTGTCCGGCCGCGTGTCATATTATAAAGGATTTTAATATTGTTTATGACAATGGGAAATGAAAAAATGCGGACTTGAAAACTCCACGCCGTTCCACGCCGGGCGCGCGGCGGAGATCTTTCCGTTTATTAATCCCAAATCCTAATGATGGATTCGGATTGAAACTTATATGACGAAAGGCATTCGTTAAACGAGCACGACGAGATGCTGCCGGCTCTCAGAGGATTTCCTTGTTCATTG
>JAKLIR010000147.1 GCA_022709505.1 bacterium
CGCTCCTTTCGCCACCAGTCCCTCCGCAAGTTCCCATATCTCTTTTTCAATTCCTTTTGCATCCGGCGAGATTCTATTTTCCACCGGCGCGAGTATCGCTATCCGCATCTCCGCATCCTCCGTCGAAGCCAAACTCGTCGATTGTTACCGGATCCAAAAGGCTTATCCGGACTGAATCTTGCGCCGCACCGATTTGTCCCGGATTCGGGTTAATCGCGGCGATCATGAATATATTACAATATAGCTGTGTAAAAGCCAGCATATCTTGATTTTCCATATCGAGGTTCACGGGTTTCCTTCGCGGGGAACGGCCTTCGCACGGGTTCGGAGGGTCAGCGCACGGGCTCGCATTTGAGGATTCCGCCGCTCGGGTTTTGAGGAACGGAAGGCAGTCTGTTTTTATCGGGGATATTTTTGTCCGGGGGAGGATTCGCCGCGCCCGGCGCAGCGGGCGGGCAAGGCGGTGCGGCGGGTTGCGCCGGGATCAGGGGCGCGGCGCCGAGTATCACCGCCACGTGGCTCGATGTATCGAAAAACTTGTAGTCCCTGCGCCCCTGATTCAACTCCGCGGTCAACATGTATCTGTACCTGCTCGCTTTGTGAAACACGTATGCCGGCGGCTGATCTTCGGGGCAGCCGAGGTTTTCGTATCTCAGGTATGCCGTTTCCCTATCGCGCGCGTTGATGTCCACCGCGTTGATTTTCTCATCGGTCAGCAGAAGGATCCGCCATTTGATGAAATAGGTGGTGTAGATGCATCTCACGTCGTTCTTTTCGAGGAAAGCCGTGATCTTGACGAGCGATTCGGGGTTGGTTTTCACGTTGCCCTCGACGATTGAGTTGTCGCCGAAGAGAGCGGAGAGGCCGGCGACGTTGGAAACGAGGAGGATGGCGATGAGCACGCCGGCGGCGAGGTTGGAGATGTGGCGTTTCGCGCCGAGCAGGAAGCAGAAGGCGAGCGGCGCCGTGAGCGAAAGGAACGGTTCGAGCGGGAGCAGGTATCTGGGCGAGCGACCCGCGTATCCGGAGGAAACGTAGGCGAGAACGGTGATCGCCGGGATCAGCGCGAAAGCCCCGGGCGTTTTTTTTCTGTTGCCGAAAAGCACCACCGCTCCCGCGAGCGCACAGGCGTAGGAGACCCACGCGTACCAAGGCGCCGGGAATATGAAGTTATGAACGCAGTCCGGGGTGAGGAATGCGGGTATGTCCCGGATCGCGAGAGAGATCAGGCGTTCGGGGATGAGAAGAGGAGACGGCGCGCCCGCGGGACCGCCGGAAACGAGGTGTGCGATGTGCGCACCGTGCGTGGCTATGTTCGCCGCGACGAGCGGCGCGACGCCGACCGCCGCCCCGCCCGCGAAGGCGAGCGTCCGCGTGATGCTGAACATTCCCTTGCGTAGCGAGATCGCGAACACCGCGACTATGTAGATCAGCGCGAAATCGTAGCTCCAAAAAGCGAGCCCGAGCAACGCTCCGATCAATGTGGCGATCAGGGTGTGCTTCACCATCTTTTTTTCGATTTTCGAGCGTTCGAACGGGTCGAGCAGCGCGAGCGCGGCGAAACACAGGAAGATCGTCTCTATGTAACCGTCCGCTTTCAGCGATGACTTCAAATATTGAGTCGATAGGCTGAGAAACACCGCGCCGACGAAAGCCGATCCGGCGCCGTAGCGCCTCTTGAGATAAAAGAAGACCATCAATATCGTCGCCAAAGAGAAAAGAACGGGCGCGAGCGTGACCGCCCACTCGGTTACTCCGTGCAGCTTGAAGAAGGGCGCCGCGAACAGCGCTTCGATCACATGGCCGCCGCCGTAGTTCTGTCCGTAGAAGAAGAACGGGACGCCTTCGCCGTGCGCGATGTGTTTCGCCATCAGGCCCACGATCGATTCGTCGGCGTCGAGACGTCTCTCGACCGTCAGCATCGCCGCCGCGCGCGGCAGCACGGCCGCGGCCGCCAGAGTTATCCACGACAACCAGTCCGCCGCTCTTCTCCTGAACTTCACGGTATCCAAAACCATGCGTCTATCATAGTTCGCTCGAACCCGCATGTAAACAAGTCGCGCCCCCAAGGGGAGAAATTGCGAAAAGCGGCGCTTCGCGTCGTTGCGTGCCGCGCCTTAAGGGAACCCTCCTAAACTTTTCACTGTCGCAATTCCGAAGGGCGCCGGAATTGCTTCCCGTTATCAGGAAAAACGCCAAGGCGATTTCCTCGCTCCGGTGCTCCGCGCCTCCGTACCCGCCCGCTCAAGGGGGCGCTTTTGAAAAAGCGCCCCCTTGAGAATCCCCCGCAAAACTTTCACTTTCGCAATGCCGCATAAACAACGCGGCATTGCTTGCTCAAATTATCCACCTCGCATTCTCCGTCATTCCGGGTCTCAGCCCGGGATGACGGCGAAAAACAGCGTTGCGAGCGTGTGGCTTTCTGACCGCGGAGCGGTCATTCCATGCATTCCGGCGCGGAGCACCGGAACGAGTATAACATGGACGGAACGAAGAGCTGACCCGAATTTTTCATCAATGTGGGGAGAAATCGTAAAAAGGGATGAGATACAAGACGCATCGAGGGAGAACGAGGGAGCATACTTAGAGGTATGTGACCAAGTTCGAGTCGATGATGCAACGCCGTAGATCGCCCTTTTTACGATTTCTCGTTACGATGCTCCGCGTCGTAACGCGGGCGTCTCGCCCGCCTCGAAGCCATTCCGCAACTTTTAATTTTACATTACAGGGTTTTATATCGGCCGGAATGGTGAATAATAGTTATATGCACCTGAACATCTGAAGATATGGAAATAGATAATCAAGGGGTGCGTCGGATTTTCTTCATTGAAAAACGGATTAACAAAGCAATCAGTTGAATGAGAGATATTTCTCTGATAGTATTCCATGGTCAGTATTCAATCTGTATGGAAGGAAAGGATCTGACGTGAGTGAAAAAACGCGCGCCGTTTTTGATTGTTTCGGCGCGGTAGAGGTGAAAAGATGGAAAAAACAGACGTGCTGATCTTGGCCGGCGGCACGCTACCGGAGGATTTGAAAAAGTACAGCGCCGGTTTCGATAACAGGGCGCTGCTGAAGATCAACGGGAAATACATGATCGAATACGTGATCGACGCCCTGAGGGGCGTGCCGGAGATCGGAGAAATTCTCGTCGTGGGGCTCAAGGAACCGCTCGAACAGGCTCTCGGAGACCGGGTCTCCAGAGTCGTGAGCGCTAAGGATTCCATGCTCGATAATCTCCAGCTCGGGTTGGACGGCTTCAAGGGATGCACGAGCCTGATCATCACAACATGCGACATTCCACTCGTGGATTCAGGGTCCGTTTCGCGATTTCTCGCTGCTTGCAAAAAGAAAACATGTGATATATACTATCCCTTAATAGAAAAGTCTCTGAATCAAAAAAAGTATCCTTCCACTAAACGGACTTATTTTCGTTTAAAGGAAGGTGTTTTTACAGGCGGCAATATCGTACTTGTGAACCCCGAAGGTTTCCGCCGCAATTGGGGGTATATTGAAAAAATACTCGAGAGCCGGAAATCGCCTCTGAAGATCATAGGAATGATCGGAGTCGGTTTCATAATCAGGTTCCTGCTGCACCGGCTCGACATCCCTCTCATCGAAAAAACGATCGAGAGGGTGGCCGGGATGAAAGGAACGGCGGTTATGGTGCAAGACCCGGAGATCGGGATAGACGTCGATAAAGAGAGCGACTACCTTCTTGTGAAGGAGTTGCTGGAGAAGAACTGAAAGAAATAAACCCGCGGCTTTTATCGGCGCGGGTCAGCCCATGCAACACTGTACGGGAACAGCACGCCGAAGGCCGGTCGGCGGAGTCAGCTCCCCGTGATGGCCGTCGGTGTTAAGGTGGGTGACAACATGGAAATCACGGAAGTGCGCATCAGAAAGCACACGTCGGAAGACGGCAAACTGAAAGCGTTCGCCTCGGTTGTGTTCGACAGCTCATTCGTCGTTCACGACATGAAGATCATCGAAGGCGTACGCGGATTGTTCGTCGCGATGCCGAGCCGGAAAAGACCGGACGGCTCTCATGAAGACATCGCGCATCCGGTGTGCAGGGAGTTCAGGCAGAAGATTCAAGACGCGTTGATTGCGAAGTACAACGAGGACGAAGTTGACGCGATGCAGATGGCTCCGGCCTGAACACTAAGCATTCGGCGTCTCCGGATGCTCTAAGCCGCTGCCGGCCCCAAGGCGGCGGCGCGCGGCCTAATTTAACTATCTACGGGCCGCGAAAAATATCCCATGCCGCACGATTGACCTACCTTACCACGAGGCTATGAGAAATTTATCACAAATGGAAATATGTTGAGCTTTTGAGCTATAATTCACTTGTGACAGGCCTTCCAACCCGCATTTTCACTAATGTGGGTCGAACCTGAATCCGCCGTTGGGATTCGGCGTAATATCGGCGAATCCGGGATGAAAGCAAAGCTGGAAACCTGAATCCACTGCCGGATCAGGACATCAAAAAGACGGAGTAATCCGCCATGACATTGGAAAATCAAAAGAGAAACTATACGAGCTTGATCGAGAATTCCTTCTATGAATTTTCGATGCAGTTCGCGGCGCTCAAAAAGGCCGAGTTGTACAAAGGGCCGGATGTAAGATGGGTGTACACGGGGTTTCCGGGGTTTAACCGGATTTTCGATGCGAAATTCGATGAGAAGACCGTCGATGCGCGCATCGAGGAAGTGCTGGAGAAGTTCAAGACCGCCAAACAGTCCGCTCTTTGGTTCATAGGCCCGACATCCACGCCCGCCGACCTCGGCAAACGTCTTCTCAACCACGGCGTCATACACATCGACGACTGGAGCGGAATGGCGCTCGATCTCACCAAACACGAAATCGACACCAAGCTGCCGAGAGGAATGACTGTCGAGGAAGCCACGGACGAGGAAGGACTCAAACTCTGGGGACAGGTCGTCTCGCGCGCATTTCTCGTGCCTAAATTCAGCGCGGATCAATTCGTTCAGGTGTTCGCGGAGCTCGGCACGGGCGGACGATGCCCATGGAAGCGGTTCATCGGCCGCGACCACGGCGAACCCGTCTGCGCGGTGACTCTTTTTACGGCTACCGAAGCGGCCGGCGTTTATTACGCCGCAACCATGCCGGATGCGCGCCGGAAAGGCTTCGGCGCCGCTATCACTAATTATGCGATCAACGACGCCGTCTCCCGGGGCTTCAAAACCGCCGTGCTTCAGGCCACACGCCTGAGCGATAGGGTTTCCCGGGAAATCGGTTTCACCGAATATTGCAAGATCGGCGCGTATAAAATGGAAGTCTGATCCGGCGTTACTTAGTCGTGTGAAGTCGAAGAGGAATCCGAGCGAAATCCGGAGGAACCGGCATGTCTGACATCAGGATCGGATACATTCCGGTCGGGGTGAAGTTTTCTCCCGCATCGGACGGGTCTTACCCCGCCGCGGAGGAATATCACGGCGTTTCATACTGCGACGCCGTCAGACAGGCCTCGGACGGCGCGGGGAAACCGTTATTGATCACGCCCGGTTCGATAGAAGTATGCCGCTGGTCTCCAGTGGTGCTCGGCTTGCGCGAACCGGATAAACAGTTCGATATGAAGATCGAGTACGCCGCCGCGTTCCCAACCGGCTCGGTGCTCGTCGCCCCTATAAACGCTTTCAAATCCGACGCCCCGCCCGACGTGGTTCTCATACGCGCCGAACGCGACCAGTTGAAAAAATTGATCGTCTCTCTTCCTCCTCAGGACATCGCTTTCGATCTCGCCGGAAAGCTCGACCGCTCCGCGCTCGAAGTGTTCCGCTCCGGCGGCAACCCGTTCGACAAGATGAAGGTTCAGACCGTGAACGAAACTCTCGCCGCCCTCAATCAGCTCGAACCATGGCGCGATTTCACAAAATGGATCTTCAACCGCGACTGGACTACTTATCTGTTCGACCTCTTGCTCGACCGCTTTCTCGCCAATATGTCCATCTGCCGGAACTCAACCGCCATACCTCTCAAAACCGGCAAAGTCAACGTTTCATATTTTTGCACCGGCGGCATCGCTTGGGGCATGAACAAACCGAACCACCTGACTTGCGGATTTCCCTATAGACTTTACGAAAAATTCGATCTCGCTTGGGATTCTTGAGAAATCGCGAAAAGCAGCGACTTAAGGGAACCCTTTGAGAAGGGTTCCCTCAACTCAGATTTTTTAGTGAAAATCCGGGCAATCATAAATAGGCCGATCAACGGCTTTGCATCATCCCGCGCGCGCAATTCCGGCTTCGCTCCGAATTGCTTCCCATTGTTCCGGAAAAAGCTTTTTCTCATTACGGTGCTCCGCGCCGTAACGCGTGACAAGGCCGCTCCGCGGCTCAAGGGAACCCTTTGAGAAGGGTTCCCTTGAGAATCCTTCCTAAACTTTTCACCGTCGCAATTCCGGCTTCGCTCCGAATTGCTTCCCATTGTTCCGGGAAAAGCTTTTCCTCGTTACGGTGCTCCGCGCCGTAACGCGTGGCAAGGCCGCTCCCGCGGCCTGTATTTGAATTGCGTTTGAGTTGTAGCGCCGGGGGGTCTCGGCCCGGTGGGTCTCCGCACCCGGCGGCCGGCCACCCCCACCCCGAAAAACACCCCTGACATCCGTGTCCCCGTGGATTCCGGATCTCAGTCCGGAATGACGAATGAAAGGCGCCGGGATGACGTACACTATGGTGATATGTCGGAATGACATACACTAAGGTTGGCAAGAGAAGCAGCATAGCCATCCTCGGAATGACGGAGAATAGTTAGGTAATAACTTGCGTAAGCAATGCCGCGTTGTTCGAGCGGCATTGCGCGAGCGAAAAGTTTTGCGGGGGATTCTCAAGGGAGCGCTTTTTCAACCCGAATCCGCCGATTTGATTCGGGAGCAATGATTCAGAGCGGATGAAAAGCAAGGCGGAAGGAGTATCTTGCCTGTGAGCGTACCGAGATGTACGTGAACGAAAAAATGCGACGACAACGAAGCAGTTCGCCGCTATGAACATTGCACCGGATTCGGCGGGCTATTGACGAACCCGGGTTCAAAAGCGCCCCCTTGAGCAACCTCAGACTTACCCTTGAGGGGGCCGCCATGGGCGTTCGCCGTAGAGATCGTCGTCCCATTCATCATCCATAGGCGCTGCGAGTTCGGGACGCGGGTGTCGGAAGGGGCGGCCGCGGGGAACGCGAGGTGAGGCGCCTTCGCCGGAATCTTCATCCGAGTAATCGCTTCGCAAACGTCTCAGACGGAGAAAAACGCGGGCGCCGGCCGCGACGGTCAACAAAGCGAGCGCCGCCCAGATATAGTTATCGAATTGCACGAAAAAATGCATGAGGATCGCGGTCGGACCGGGGGCGGTAAGGGATTGTCTCCATTCGGCGTCAATATCCTCCATTTCCGTCCGGAAGGCGAGCCGGGCGGCGGTGTTCTCCGGCCGGCCGGCGGCGAGTTCGGCGAGAAATCGCCGCATCCGCTTCTCTCCGTATTCGCGTATGATGAAATCGGTGAGATCATAGCTCTGCGCGTAGGCGAGCTGCGCGAGAAATTCCGACGCGGGAAAACTCCCGCTTATCGAATTGAAATCAAGTGCTTGCCCATCCCTGAGCGCTGTGTACAGCTTTATCTTACGGCTCTCCCATGATTCAGGGGATTCCCATTC
>JAKLIR010000148.1 GCA_022709505.1 bacterium
GCAGGGCGGTGACCACCGAGGCCAGACCCGTGCGGCCTCCCTCGCTTATCCCGGCCGCGGATTCTATATAGGTGGTGACCGAGCTTGCACCGAAGAGCCCGCCCATCATCGCGCCTATCGAGTCCACCGCGAGCACTCTCTTCAACCGCGGCAGTATCGGAGTGTCCTTGTTGATGTGCCCGGACTGCGAACCAAGCGCCGTCACCGTGCCGAGCGTGTCGAAAAAATCCACCATGAGAAAACTGAAGATCAGCATGACGGACGTCAGGCCGAGGCTCACCGCGTTCCCGAGGTCGATCCGGCCGATCGTCTCGAACGACGGCATGCCGATCACAGCCGTCGGCGGTTTTGCAATGTGCGCCGCGATCGCCGCCGCCGTGCTCAACGCGATGCCGATCAGGATCGCGCCGCGAACGCGCCTCAGCATCAGCGCCATCGTCACGATCAGCCCGAACACCGTAACCGCCGCCTGCGCGTTTTTCAGGGAGCCGAACGACACCAGCGTCGCGTCGCTCTTCACGACAATGCCCACATTGTGCAGCCCGATGAACGCAATGAAAAGTCCGATCCCCGCCGCCGTCGCGCGCCGCAGGTCCGCCGGGATCGCCTCCATCACGGCTTCCCTCAACCCCACCAGCACGAGCAGCAGCACGATCGTCCCCTCTATGAAAATTATCCCCATCGCTCCCTGCCACGTGAGCTTGTTCCCGAGCACGAGCCCGAACGCGAGCGCCGCGTTCAATCCCATCCCAGAGGCGAGCGCGAAAGGATATTTCGCGTAAAGCCCCATGAGAAGCGTTGCAAGCCCGGAAGCCAGACAAGTCGCCGTGAGCGCCCCGTTGAACGGCACTCCGGCATTCTTCAAGATCGCCGGATTCACGAAGATTATGTACGCCATCGTCATGAACGTCGTTGCGCCGGCTATCAACTCCGTTTTTACATCGCCGCCCTCGCGCGTGATCCCGAAGTATCTGTCAAGCATCTCTCATCGCCTCCCGGTTGTTTTTCTTCATGATTGTTTTTAAGCCGCCACTATTATACCACCGCCGCGCAAGCCGTGGAATCAGCGGGGTATGTTCACGAGGGATACGATTCGATGACGGCGAAGGAGGCTGCCGAGGGGGATGTGTCCGGGCCGCCGGGCCACGTCACCCAACAGTGGCCGGAAAGCGTTTCGCCCGGCCGCCTCAGGCCGAACACGAGGCGCGCATCGATGCCGTTCTCGCGCATGATCGCGCACCTGATCGCGGAACGCGTGAGGCATGTGTTAAGAAGCCCCGCCGCGGCGCCGAGCCGGACGAGCCGGTTCACCATCCGCTCGATCTCCTCCGGCGTCCAGTCCCCGCGCGCCGCCGCCGCCGGGCGGCTCACCATCCCGATCGCTTCTCGCCCCGTGCCGAGGCTGATGCTCCTCTGCATTTCGAACACTCGCGGCGCGAGCCGGAGCATACCGGCGAGTTCGCGCACCATGTCCGCGGGATTGTCGGGCTTCATATTTTCAACCTTGTCTCTTTTCGGCTATTTTTTTGCGCGCCGCGCCGTCAGTTGCTGTTCGGATCGGATTCGTACATCGCTCGTATCAGGTCGCGCATCGTGCGGTTGACCGGCGTCGGGATGTTGTTCCTTTCGCCCTCGCGGACGATGGCGCCGCAGATGAAATCGATCTCGGTCATCCTTCCGGCCGTCACGTCCTGACACATGGACGACCAGTTGTCGCCCGTCTTCAGCGCCACGGTTTCCACCAGCTCGAACACGCTCGGTATCTCGAGCTTCACTTTCGCGACCCGAGAGACGGATTCCGCCTCGTAAACCGCCATCCGCATGAGCGTCCGCGCGCTTTCCCTCCGCATGAGCTCGCCGTTGCGGATCCGCAGCAGCGCCGTTATCGGATTAATGCCGACATTGATGAGGAGCTTCCGCCACAGCGCGCCTTTCACGTTCGTTGAAACGCCGGTCTCAATTCCGGCGGCGCTGAACGCAGCCGCGATTTCATTAACGCGCTCGGAGTTCGATTCGCCGAGTTCGCCGATGGTTGTTTCGCCTGCGCCGGCGTGCCGCACCGCGCCGGGCTCGATCAACGTAGCCCCGTGCGACGTCGTCCCCGCGAGGACCCGTTCCTCGCCGAATACGTTCGTCAGTATTTCGGTGTTGCCCAAGCCGTTCTGAACGGACATCACCCATGCCGTCCCGCCGACGTGGGAAGCGATTCGTTCCGAGGCGCCGGCGGTCGAATACGCTTTGACCATGAAGACCACGCCGTCGGCTTCCCGCGCCGCTCCGGGGTCGCTGAACGCGCGCACCGGCGCGGTTCTTTTCTTTTCGCCGCTCTCGATCGTCACTCCGATCTCGTCGATTTTCCGGGCGCGCTCGGGCCGGTGGTCGATCAGAAATACGTCCATCCCGCCCTCCGCGAGAAGCCCCGCGAACAGGCAGCCCATCGCTCCGGGACCCACTATCGCGATTCTCATATCGTTCATGCGCCGGCTTTCGGCGAATCCGCGCCCGCGCGTTCCTTTCAAATGTTATTCGAGCCGGCGACGATCGTGTGCGAGAACTCGACTCTCGCACCTCGTGCGACCGCGGCGCGCACCGCCTCGCACGCGGTCTTCGCCGCCGCCGGCTCTGGGATCGGCGCTCCCGGCATGAGCCCGAGGTCGAGCGCCCGCCGGTTGAAACATGCGTCTCCCGGCAGCAGCAGCTCACCGCCGTCGCTCGTCTTCGCAAGCACCATCTGGTGCCCGCGCGAATGCCCGCCGGTGAAGATTAGCCGCACCGATCCGTCCCCGAAAATGTCAAAGTCGCCGTCTATCTCAATTATATTTAATCCGCCCGCTCCCGCAAAATCCTTCGGCTCGTAGTAACCGGTCGAAAATTCCGGCTCGGGGCGCATTGCGGCGGCGAGCTCTTTCTTCTGCATGTATATCGAGGCGCCCGGGAACAGGGACATTCCGCCCGCGTGGTCGAGGTGCAAATGCGTCAGCACCACGTGCGAGACGTCTTCTATCCGGAATCCGAGCTTTGCAAGCTGCATGTCCGCCGCGTCATCCCGGCTCATGCTCAGCCTGCCCCACGCCGCCGCTTCCTCGCCCCAGTACGCCGCCGGGTCGCTCGCGCATTCCACCGCGCAGCCGGTGTCAATTAGTATGTTCCCTCTCTCGTGTTCGAGCAGGAACATTCCTATCTCTATCCGGACCGTCCCGCCCGCGGATTCCTCGTCTCCCGGAAGAATGTAATCCGAGGGAAAGTCAAAGAATCCGCAGCTCATCGCGTGAACCCGTTTCACGCCCGCGCCGCCGCCTCCGGATTTGTTTTTTTCTCCCATGTAAATCCTCAGCAGGCGTTCGGATTTTTAACTATTTCGAGAACGAATTTCAGAACGCCTTCAAGTTCGGAAACCGACATCTCCTCTTTGTTGGAGTGGCAGTTGCGCATTGCCGCGCCCAAGGGCGCGGAGGGGAGGCCGTGCGCGTTGAATATGTTCGCGTCGCTTCCTCCGCCGCTCACTTTCAGGCTCGGCGCAACGCCCATCGCCCGCGCCGCCGCCGCCGCGACTTTCACCACGGGCATCTCCTCGGTCAGACGGTAAGCGAGATATTCTTTCTCGTGTTCCATCTCTATAGTTGCGCCGAACTCCGCCGCTGCGGACTCGAACGCCGCTCGCATGGAGTCGATTTGGACTTCGAGTTTCTTGTTGTCGTGGCTTCTCGCCTCGGCTTCCACAACCACTGTTTCGGGAATTATGTTCGTCGCGCGTCCGCCCCGGATCACTCCTACGTTCGCGGTCGTTTCGTCGTCGATGCGGCCGAGTTTCATTTTGGAGATCGCCGCGGCCGCGACCTGAATGGCGCTGACGCCTTTTTCCGGTTCCACTCCGGCGTGAGCCGCGCGGCCCTTAATCCGGACGGTCAGTTTATCGTGCGATGGCGCTCCGACGAATATGACGCCCGCTCCCCCGGAGTTGTCCAGCGTGTAGCAGAAATCCGCTTCGAGCAGCTTGGAGTCGAGATTCGCGGCGCCGCGCAAGCCGATCTCCTCCGAGATGGTGAAAACGAGCAGCAGGTCTCCGTGCGGCGCCTTCTCTTCGAACAGACGATCGACAGTTTCGATTATGACCGCCACGCCCGCCTTGTCGTCAGAGCCGAGGATGGTGTCCCCGCCAGAGCGGATCATGTCGCCGTCGAACACCGGCTTGATCCCGATTCCCGGCTTCACAGTGTCCATGTGCGCGTTCAGCATTATCACCGGCGCGCCCGGAATGGAGCCCTTCAACTTCAGGATGAGGTTCCCGCAATTGCCGCCGAGTTTCGCCGCGGCGTCGTCCTCGAACACGCTCGCGGCCCGCGGCGCGAGCCGCGCGAGAATGTAGTCCGCCACCCCGCGCTCGTTGAGCGATTCGCTGTCTATCGCCACAAGTTCCAGAAACGTTTTTATAAGCTTTGATGGTTCCGCCATGTCGTTCCGCCTCGCTTTCATTCTCGACCTTGAAACAGGTCAGGTATGAATCATAATCCCGAGGGACAAATGGATTCAACCCCGCAACTATCGGGAATCCGAATTTTGGAAGATATGACCGATCATACGATGCGGCGTTCGCCCGGGGCTTGATTTTTTACATTTAGCGTGATATTTTCAAAATATTGTAATTACCTGCGGCTGGAACGGATATTGATTTATATACAACCGCAATTGGAAGGTCGCCGTGGAACGGATTTCGAAAGATTGGAGAGATTTGATAGATTCGGATTATCCGGATCCGGGCCATGTCATGAAAAAAGACCTTAAAGAAATTATCAGAATAGCAAAAAGATTCAGAGGGTCGGTCAGAACCATGATGGGGCAGATAATGTCCTACAATGAATATGAAAAAACCAATAGATATCTATTGAAACGCTTCAACCCTAAAAAACGCTGATCATCAGAAGCTCAAATGACAACTGAAATAGAAAAACATTGGTTGCACGTTATTGAAATTCATCAATATACCAAAGAATTTTTTATTCTCGCGGAACAACATCAAATCAATTATAAGACTTTTCTCGAAGTTCATCAGGAACCTCGTCATGTGCTCGAACATATAATCAGAGCGAAATCGGCGGAACTCGGATTGAAACCGCTTTTGAAAAAAAGCAGCTTGAATGAATACGAAAAAATAAACATGAGCAAGGCGCTCGGGCATGCATATCGCGGGTTCTTCGACGCCGCGGATTTTTTCTCAATGTCAATTTCTTCTAATATAGATTCATTGATCAAACCTTATAATCACGATTGCATCTTGCATGTTTTCCCGGAATACTATCAGACCATACAGGAGGATATATTCAATTTGAGGACCGATATAGGTTATATCCGGGCTCGAAAAGACGTGGAAATAGGGGACGACATACTCGCCGAGGTAAAAGAATATTACGGAAAATGCATGGCTTTGATGACGCATTATCGAACAGTGCTTAAGCATTTGGGTGAATTAAGCCGGTATAAACGAAACGAAATAAATAAAATGATAATAAGTTGTATCATAACTTTCATTCTTGGGATAATAGCAACAGTTGTAACCACGAATATTTTCAAATAATCATGAAGAACGTTTATTGATACGAATTATTTGTTCGAGTTCCTTAAAAACGGCGTCCGGGGCGATGCCGGACATGCATTCGGTGGTTGATTTCGGGCAATCGTGTTTGTAGCAGGGGGCGCAGGGCAGAGCGAGGTAGAGGGCTTTGTGTCCGGGGCCGGACGGCCGGGCGATGTCCGGGGTGGACGGCCCGAAAAGGCCCACGGTCGGCACGCGGCACATCGCCGAAATGTGCATGAGGCCCGAGTCGTTGGATACGAACGCGGCGCAGCGGCGCATGAGAGCGCCCGCCTGAAGGAGCGTCGTTTTCCCGGCGGCGATCACCGGCGGCGCGGACATCGCGGCCGCGATACTCTCCGCGCGGTCGATCTCTCCCGGCCCGCCGAAAATCAGGGCCCGTGCTCCGAGTTCCTCTCTCGCACGGTCCGCGAGCGTAGCGAAATGTTCGAGCGGCCAGCGGCGCGAAGGCCACGCCACGCCCGGGTTTAAACCTATCACCGGCTCGCCGCCGCTCAGCCCGTTCGCTTCAGCGAATTCGGCGGCGAAACGCTCGTCTTCCTCCGATGTCCAGAACTCGTAATCCCGTTCGGCGGTATTTATCCCGGTCGTCTTCAGTATCTCGAACACGCCTTCCACACCGTCCATCGGACGCGTGATGTTGACAATCCGCGTCCTCCGCGCCGCGCCGCTCGCCCGCGCGATCATCTCGCATCGCGTGTTGTTCTGCAGGTTTAGCGCGACGGTGTATTTTCGGCCTCGGATCGACGCAAGAAAACGCAGGAAGCCCGCAACGTCTTCAAAGTTGCGCCGCTTGTCGTAAGGGATTACTTCGGACACGTGCGGACAGTCGGCGAGAAGGCCGGCGTATTCGCGCCCCACGAGGTAGTCGATCCTCGCTCCCGGGAACTCGCGCCGCACGGCGGACACCGCCGGAAACGTGCGCACTATATCCCCAATCGCGCTTGTTTTTATTATCAGGATTCGCTCTTCGCCGCCCTTTTTCATCAGCAATGAGACTAACCGAGAACCATCTTTTTATCAACCGCCGCGCGCCGTCAGTAAGTCCCGTTCGGAAGCGGAACCTCTGCGGCGTCGAGCCCGTAAGGCCACTGTTCGAGCGGCAGCGGCCGCATTTCAAGCACGGGGATTTTGAGGAAGGCTTCGCCGTTCTCTTCAACAATCCCGCCGCCGTTTTTTTGCAGTTGCTGAAGCGCCGCCGCTTCCATGATTTTGAGAGCAGCCGTCCAGTCGTAATCCGTATAGGAGAATTTCCTGCCTCTGATCATCGGAAGGGCTTTGCTGAATTCGGAGGGGAGGCGCTTGAAGCCGAGCATTGTCCCGAGCACGCCCATGGCGGAGGCGGCGTTGCAGTCGCAGTCCCTGCCGCTCATGGCCGCTATGCGGATGGTGAGCAGCGGGTCCTTCCCGCCATAGAGCAGGGCGATAGCCACATAAGCGCCGTTCACGTTAGCGCCGATTCCGAGGTTGCGGGCGGGGTCCGCTCCGGACCGCGACGGGCAGTGAACTTTCGCTCCCCATTCATTCTCGACCACTTGCCATGCATGTCGCCAGTCGTCAGGTTTTTCCCTGTACGCTTCTATAACGTCGGCTATAGTTTTCGCATAGTTGCTTTCAGCCGGGATCGCGTCGAGCCCGGCTCGAACCACGCGCTCGGGATCGTCCTCGAAAAACGCCGCCGCGTACATCGCCGCTATGAAAACGCCGCCGTAAACTCCGTCTCCGTAGTTCATCACGTGCCCGAGCCGCCAAGCAGTGCGTTGCGCCGCTGCCGGCATTCCCGGACTGATCAGCCCGAGCACGTCCGCCTCGATCTGGAAATCTATGTCGTCCGCGTGAGGGTTGCGGCTCGGATGCCCGGAGAGCGGCGGCATGACGCCCGCTCGTATGTTGCTCCGCGCCGATTCGTTCGCGTGCCACAGCTCGTATTTCGTCGCGCCGAATTCACTTCCGATCGTCTCGATGGGCGCGTCCACGCCGTGTTTCACGAGCGCCGCGAGAAATGTCAGGTCAACGTAAATGTCGTCCTGCATGATCGCGTTCACCAACATCGCGGGTT
>JAKLIR010000149.1 GCA_022709505.1 bacterium
CCCGGTTTTCTTCAGGTCCTCCGCAAGGTCGGGCGGCACCCGCTCGAGAACGGCTTTTATGTTGTTGATTATCCTGTTAAGAGGATCTCCCATCATGTCCCGGATTTCCCAGTTGGACACGAATACCGCCTTCGGAAGTCCGTCCACAACGCTCTTCCCATATATCTCGCGCGTTTCGTCCCTGTCCGTCGGATACGCGCTGCCCATGTTGATCTTCAGTTGCTCCGCCGTGTTCGCGCCGATCTGTATTTTGTGCTTCCGTCTGATGCCGGTCACGATCGCATCCGTGAGGTCCTCCCCTCCGACCGGTTCCGAAGACGTGAAAAGCACCTCGCCCGAAGCGAAGATCGCCGCCTGCGTCGTCCCGCCGCCGAGATAGAACGAAACGAAACCGCGAGACTGGTCCACCGGGAGCGCCATACCCACCGCCGCCGCTATCGGCGCCTCTACGAGGAACACTTCGCGGCCTCCGATCTGCAGCGCGACATCCTCGAACGCTTTCTTCTCGACATCCGTCGCACCGGACGGCACTATCATCGACACCCTCGCACCGAGCAGCGCCTTCCTTTTAAATATTTCGTTCAGGAATTCACGCAGCATCGACTCGGCGAGGTCGAAGTTTTCTATCACACCCTTGCTCACCGGTTGGAGCACTTCCACATGGGGAGGACACCTTCCGAACAACTTGTAGGCTTCCTTCCCCGCGGCTATGGCTTCCCCGTCTCTGTAGCTCACGGCCACATACGAAGGTTCGTTCAGCACGACCCCTTCGCCTCTCAGGTAAACCCTCGTCCGCGTGGTTCCCATGTCAATTCCCATGTCCGCGCTTAAAATGTTTTTGAATGTGTTGATTATAGCCACCGCGATTCACCAATAATCGGCGACATGAACGCCGAATTTTTCTTTCAGAACCATCGCCAGCCGCGCTACCGGCAGACCTACGACATTCGCAAAACAACCTCTCACGCCCGCAACGAATACTCCGGCCTTGTCCTGTATCCCGTAAGCGCCGGCCTTGTCGAACGGCTCCCCGGTCCGTATGTACGCTTCTATCTGCTCATCGCTCAACGGCTCGAACAAGACCCGGGTCGTCTCGACGAAAGACTGCCGGCTCGCGCCGTCCGTATCTCCGAGCGCGACGCCCGTGTGAACCTCGTGCTCCCCGCCGCTGAGTTCCGACAGCATCCTTCTCGCATCCGCGGCGTCGGCGGGTTTGCCGAAGATGCGGCCGCCCGAAGATACCACCGTGTCCGCGCAGATTATTATCGAAGGCGCCGCGCCGGCCGCCGCCGCACAGACCAGCGCCGCGTCGAGCTTGGCTTCAGCCGCCGTTCGCGCGAAGTCGGCTGCTTCTCCTCCGTTCGCTCTCGCCGGGTCCGGCTCGACTCCCGCGAAATCCGCCTTCAGAATTTCAAAATCAAATCCCGCTCGCGCCATCAACTCCGAGCGCCGCGGTGAATTAGAAGCAAGCAATAGCTTTTTCATAGACCTTCAAACACCGGACTTGTCAGCATCCGGCGCACGATGAACTGAAGCGCATTCTCTTCTTTCATCCCCGGCGCGAAAGCCGACGACGTCCCGAGCATGTTCGCAAACAGATTCTCTTTTTGCAGATATTTGACCGTCGGCTCTTTCGCGCCCGACTGCTTCGCCGCGAAAGATAGCGCGTCCGAATAGCCGCCCATCTTGTCCACGAGCTTCTTGTCCAGCGCCTGTTCCCCCGTGAACAACCTGCCGTCCGCGATCTTAGACACCTCGCCGATGCTTAACCCGCGCCCCTTCGCTACGTCGCTTATGAACTGCGCGTGAACGTTGTCGATAGCGGACTGGATGATCGCTTTTTCCTCCGGCGTCATCGCCCTGTACGGAGATCCGATGTCCTTGTATTTCACGCTCTTCACAACAGTCGCGCTCAACCCGACTTTCTCGAACAGCCCCGTGTAATTGAACACCTTCATGATAACGCCGATGCTTCCCGTGAAAGTCGATGGGTCGGCGAATATGACGTCCGCCGCGGATGAAATGTAATAAGCGCCCGAAGCGGCGACGTCGCCCATCGAAACGACCACGATCCGGTGCGTTCTCTTCCGGTATTTCATTACAGCCCGGTAAATTTCCTGCGAACCGGCCGGAGATCCGCCGGGACTGTTCACCCGCAGTAGGAGCGCAACATTTCCATCGTCTTCCTCGGCGTCCTCGATCAAATTCACAATCGTGTCCGACCCGCTGGAGCTTTCACCCCCCATGATCCCGGCCGCCGAGCGTCCGGAATGAATCACTCCGTTGATGTATATGACGCCGATGCTCTTGGACGACCCGCGAAATGCGCTGAAATCCCTCGAAGACGCCGACCCGACTCCTCCGACGAACTGCTGCACGAATGCGATCATTCCGGCGATCAAGATGAAGAATACGACCACCACCGCGCACCCGATTGTTATGTTCCTGTTCCTGTTCTTAATTCTCCTTGCATTCTGTTCGTCCATATTTGCTCCTTCTATGAAACGATCACGGCGGCATCCGCGCCGCAGTTTGCGCAGTTTCCATCATTCAATCCGGCGGCGTCGATGTGATAGCCGCGCCGCGATATGACGGTGCGCCCGCAGGACGGGCACTTGGTGTCCGCGAAAGCCGAGCGGCCGAGATTCCCCGCATAGACGTAATCAAGATACTCCGACGCGATCTCGCACGCTTCCTCCACCGTATCCGGCGGAGTCGCCGGTATATCGAACTGGTGGTTCGGGAAATACCGCGAAATGTGGAGCGGTATCTTGCGGGAAACCGAGGATATCCATCTCGCCTGATCGTGAAGCATGTCGCGGCTGTCGTTGAATTCCGGTATGAGAAGCAGGGTCACTTCGATGTGAGAGCCGGCCGCGGCCGCCGCCGCTATGGTCTCTTTCACGGGATCGATCCTTCCGCCGCAATACTTCTTGTAAAAAACATCGTCGAAAGATTTGAGGTCTATGTTCATCGCATCCACGAGCGGCAGCAGTTCCGCGAGCGGGGCCGGGTTGATAAAGCCGTTCGTGACAAGCACGACCTTTCCACCGTCGGCGCGGATCAACGGCGCGGCGGCCCTTATGAATTCGAACCAGATCAAAGGCTCGTTGTACGTGAAAGCCACGCCCACGCTTCTTTCCGAATATTTCGCGGACAATCCGGCGAGTTCTTCCGGTTCGATCGCGTGCGTGACCGGGTCCCCTTGCGATATCTCACAGTTCTGACAGAACGCGCACTTTAGATTGCAGCCCTTGCCGCCTATGGAAAGAATTTCCTTGCCGGGGTGAAAGTGATAGAGCGGTTTCTTTTCGATGGGATCGACGGCTATCGAAGTGTATCTGCCGTAATTGAGCAGCTCGAGTCTGCCGTCCCTGAATCTTCTCGTTCCGCAGATGCCCGTCCTTCCGGGCATGATGCCGCACGCTTGCGGACACAGCCGGCATCTCGCTGCGTCCTGATCCACATCGTAATAGGCCGCTTCCTTCAAACGCTCACTCATATTTCATTCTCTGCTTCAGGCTCGTCCATTATTAAAACATCATCTTCCTCGGAAAATTCCTCGGCCTGTTTCACGCTCTTTGAGGAAACCTTAGGCGCCGTTTTCTTGCGCCCGCGGCCGCGCGTCGCCTTGGCGGCCGAAGTCAACGTCTCAAGCGCGCCCGCTCCGGACCTTCCGAGCAGCGTGGCGGTCGATATCCTCGATATGTACGTCTCGTTGTTCGTCAGCACTATCGAAGTTTGTTTGCCGTCCGATATATCGACTGTTTTTTCCGATGCTCGCACGTCAGCCAGAAATTTTTTGCCTTTCGCGTCCACTATAAGTGCGTCTATGTTGAAGACGCCTATGATTTCGGTTTTGTTCAGCAGAACATTATTGCCGATGTGTAGAAACATCGATACCCCATTCCACCGGTTCTCCGCCGCCCGCACACGCGCGGCGCAGCCGGATTTCATCCGTAATAAATTAATGATCCTATTTATATAATCTTAATAATTGGATTTAATTTGCACTATCCGGCGGATTAGTTGAACAAAATTTCTCCGCAATCCCTCCGAGGGGCGAACAATCAGCCCCGGCCCGACGCCTGTGTCGAGCCGTTTTCGCCGGACACTTTTCAGCGAGACGGAGAACTCTCCATGATTTCGATTCTTCTCGGCGCCTTATATGGAGCAAGCTTCGATTTCAGAAACTTCCGCAGTTCAGGTAGTTCCAGAACCGCGCCGGGCGCCGCAGTGACTTCCGCCATCACTCTCTCTCCGAGCGATTCGTCAGATGTTCCGAAAACCCTGCACGATCGCACTCCGGGGTAGCTGCTCAGAACCTGTTCGACTTCGGGCGGATAGACGTTGAAGCCTCCCACGAGAATCAGCCTCTTTATATGGCCGGTGATATATATATATCCGTCTTCATCCATCCATGCGAGGTCTCCGGTGTGCAGCCATCCGTCGCGGAGAAATTTCGCCGTTTCCTCCGGCTGGTTGAGATACTCGCGCATCACGTTTTTCCCGCGGATCACAAGCTCCCCGGTGGTCCGGGGCGGAAGTACATTCCCTTCCTCATCTTCGATTCTGACGCTTATACCGTTAAGCGGCGGCCCGATCGAACCGGGTTTGCACGTCACTATATTTATCGGATTCACGGACGTGACCGGTCCGCACTCCGTAATGCCGTACCCTTCGTACAATTTCGCGTTGAACGCGGTGCAGAAATCCATCCACAGATTGAGAGACAGAGGCGCGCCCCCGGATATGAACGCTTTCACGAATGAAAAGTCCAGTCCCGCCTTACCGTATTTATCGTAAATCCGCTTGAACACCGTCGGCACCGCGGCGAATATAGTCGTTCTTTCCTTTTGTATGTCCGCCACGACCCTATCCTCGTTGAACATCTCATGAAAAACGGTTTTCGCCCCCGTGAGCAACGGAAGGTTCATGCACACTGTGAGCGCGAACGCATGAAAAAGAGGGATCGTGGCGATGAATGAATCGTTTTCATTCACCGACGCCACCTGCCGGCAGGACTCGGCGTCGAATGCAAGACCTTCGTGCGTAAGACACGCGCCGAGCGAGTTGCCACGGTAAGCGTTGGTGTAAACGATCAACGCCGTGTCGTCCGGCGCTTTGTCAACCGGATCGATGCCCGACGAGACCGATGATATGAGTTTCCTGATGTCGGTTTTCGCCGGGTCTCCGAGGCTGTCGCTGTAGAGCAGGCTCACCGGCGCGCCGCGCGAGGCGTCCCTGACGGATTGCTCGAACATGGGATGCGTTATGACGAGGCCCACGTTCGCGTCGCGAAGAATATGTTCTATCTCCCGAGGCGTGTACAAGGGATTAATGCTAACGATTTCCGCGCCGGCCCCGAGCGCTCCGAACAGCGCAATCGCATACTCCGGCACGTTCGGCAGCGCGAGCGCCACCCTCTTCCCTTGCTCTATCTCCAGTCCCGCGACAACAGCGCTGAACTTCCTTATATCCGCGTACAGATCGGCATAACTTATACGGCGATCGTAAAATACGATTGCAGTCCGATCTCCGTACTTTTCCGCGGAATTCTTTATTATTTCACAAAGATTCATCAATACCCCCGTCCCGGCTTTATAACACACCCGATCCCCATGCCAAAAAAGGCGAAACCGCCATATTACAATTTCCATTTTTTAAGGATTTTTTGACTATTGTAATATTTGACCGGTATTTTCACCGGTGCGGGTTGAACTTTGCGACGACAACGAAGCTGTTCGCTGCTGTGAACATTGCCGCGGATTCGGCGCGCTTTCTACTAATCCGGGATAAATTAAGCCGGCCTGATTTCAAATCCGAGAACGGAAGCCGCGCGACGAAGATCGAACAAGTTGTCGAGAACTCCGACGGCTATGAAAATCGCGGCTACCGCCGGGTTAAGAGTTCCCGCCGCGACTATGAATGCATTTATCGGCCACCACCCGCCTCGCAGGAAGTACACGATCGCATTTATTCCCGTCAGATAATACAGACCCGCGACGACGAAACTTAATTGCGGTGCATTCAGATATCTTGCCGCCACCAGCGCCGCGATGGAAAGAACGCCGAGCATCCGATCCGGTGCGATTTCATAATACACCGGTGCGGTGTATTTTGAATCCGGGAGAATCATTCCGATTAACTTGTTGATCGTCACGCCGCAGAAAAAGTAAAGAGACAGGTACAGCAAAACGAACATGTTTCTCTGCACTACCGGGACGAGCGCCGCGAGCCGCTCCACCGGCGCCGTCGGCAGGCCGAGACTTTGCGCCGCCGAGATCAGCACGTCTATGAGCGAATTACTTGCGTTGTAAATCCATAGATCCGCCGAAAATTGACTGTCTATTCGCATTAAAACCGGCTGGCTTTTCACAAAAGCAAACGTAACGATCATCACGAGAATCGAGGTCAGGAACAGGAGCCGGCCGGGCTTCAGCGCCTTGCGTTCGGCATATCCGAACAGGATGTAAGCGAATAAGATGCAAGCTGTGAACGGCAAAATGAAATTTATGAGAAATATCGCGATCGGAACGAACATCGCCCAGAACACAACTTTCTTCGCTGTTGATAATTTCAGAACGTCCGAAGCCCTGATCGCCTTCAAACGCGGAAGCGTCGGCGGGCCGATCGGGAACAGAAAATATATCAGTTCTTTCAAGCCCGCGAACAGAATGTAGTTCATGACGAAAACCAGAACCATCGTGAAGCCGAAGCGGAGAATGTTGACTACGAGCGGCCACATCAGACGGTATCCTCCAGAATCGTAATTTCACCGGAGGACGCGTCCACGCGGAGTCTCGCTCCGTCGAGCGCCGCCCCGTTCAACGTTCGCGCGCCGACGATCATCGGCCGCCCGTACTCGCGCGCCGCGAGCGCAAGGTGCGACACCACTCCCCCGCTCTCGGCGACCACTCCGGCGGCGGCTCCCAGAAGAACCGACATCCACGGACTGCACACCTCGACCACCGCTATGTCGCCTTGTTTGATTTTTCCGATATCCTCAGGCGCGGACACTCTCACGGCGGCGCCTTCCACCACCCCCGGGCTCGCCGGTATTCCCCTGTGCACGCCTTCTACATCCGACGTTCGAACCGCCGTTTCGATCTCTTCTCCATCCGCGGAAATATGCAAAATATCTCCCGCCGGTCTGTTTTTCAATTCTTCAAACTCCGCGCGCCGCCCGGACGCCGTTTCGCCCGTTTTCGATCCGCGCTCGGAAAAAAGCTCCTCGTACTTCAAAAAGAATATGTCTTCAGGGTCCTTCAATATTTCCGAATATGCGGGCCGCCTCGCCAATTCCAGAAGCAGCCTTCTCAGCTCGCTCCAACCTTTGAAAAGCCGGTAGCGGGTTTCTTCCCTCAGCCCGGCGTATCTTTTAATGTTTTCGTAAAGCACCTTCATTAAAGCGCGATCCCACGGCACAATGCCCTGTCCTGTTTTCCCGCGCATGAGATCGGAGATCGTGTTTGCCTTTTCGGTTTTTTTCCTGCTTTTCGCGGGTGCGCTCTCCCTCCGCGCATCAGCGGCCGCCGTGAGCGCGGCCCACAACTTTTCAGGGGCTTCTCCGACGCGGGCGACCGTGAGGTCCACCT
>JAKLIR010000015.1 GCA_022709505.1 bacterium
CTTGCGGGCCTATTCCGAGGTTGTTGATCTTTGTTAGTATGTCTTCTTCAAGCGCGGCGATTTCGCGATCCTCGTTTCTTTCCCCGATCTTTCTCAACAAGGCTTTTTTCGCAAGAACGGCGGCGGTTTCGAAATTTCCTCCGATCCCAACGCCGACAACTATCGGGGGACATGGATTAGCCCAAGCCTTTTCCACTGTTTCAACCACGAACCTGATAACGCCTTCCCGTCCGTCGGAGGGCATCAGCATCGCGAGCGCGGACATGTTCTCGCACCCTCCCCCCTTCGCTATGAAACGTATCTTCAATTCGTCGCCTTCCGTTTCGTCGAAATGGATTATCGCCGGAGTGTTGTCGCCGGTATTGACACGGCGGATCGGGCAATCGAGCATCGATTTTCTCAAATATCCTTCCGAATAAGCGATGCGCACGCCCTCGTTCACGGCGTCCCTGATCGACCCTCCGGTCACTATCACATCTCGTCCCTTTTCGATAAAGAAAACGGCCGTCCCCGTATCTTGGCAAAGAGGTCTTTTCTCCTCGCGGGCTATCTCGATATTCTCGATAAGTCTTTCAAGAACATCCCGGCCGAAAGGCGACTCCTCGACGTCGAGCGCGCGCTTCAGAGCGGCCTCGACATCTTCCGGCAGATCATACGCCGCCTTGAGGCACATCTTCGCCACGGCTTCAGTTATCTTTTTATTCTCAATCTGTTTCATAATTTTCAGGCCGCTTAAGCCATATTCCCGCATATCGCTTCGGCGAATTCCGAACACTTCAGAAGCGTCGCGCCCTTCATCTGCCGGTGCAAGTCATAAGTCACGGTCAGGTCGGCTATCGTTTTTTCGATCGCCGAGACAATCGCATCCGCAGCTTCATCCCAGCCGATGTGTCTGAGCATCATTTCGCCGGAGAGAATGACGGAACCCGGATTCACTTTATCCTGTCCGGCGTATTTCGGCGCCGTCCCGTGAGTGGCCTCAAAGATCGCGGCCGCGTCTCCAATATTCGCTCCCGGCGCCATTCCGAGACCGCCCACCTGCGCTGCGCAGGCGTCCGATATGTAATCCCCGTTCAGATTCGGCGTCAGGATCACATCGTATTCGTCCGGCCTCAAAAGAAGCTGCTGGAACATAGCGTCCGCGATCCGGTCCTTCACCAAGATTTTCCCTTCCGCCCCCGAAGCGGCGCCTGAGTAAAGCTCGTCCTCCGTGATTATTTTTCCCTGAAACTCGCTCTTCGCAAGTTCGTAAGACCAATCCTTGAACGCGCCTTCCGTGAACTTCATTATGTTGCCTTTATGAACGATCGTCACCGATTTCCGGCCCTTCAGAAGAGCGTATCTGATCGCCCTGCGAGCGAGACGCTGAGAACACTCACGGCTTATCGGTTTGATGCCGATCCCGGAATCATCCCGCACTTTCTTGCCCATGGTCTCGTTTAAAAAACCGATTATTTTTTTTACTTCCTCCGTCCCTTCCTTCCACTCGATACCCGCGTAAACATCCTCGGTATTCTCGCGGAATATCACGACATTGAGTTTTTCAGGGTGTTTTACGGGAGCGGGAACACCTTCGAAATACCGCACCGGCCTTACACAAGCATACAGATCGAGCAGTTGGCGAAGAGCCACGTTCAGACTCCTGATCCCGCCGCCCACCGGAGTGGTCAACGGCCCTTTGATCGCCACGATGTATTCGGTGATCGCTGCTACCGTTTCCTCGGGAAGCCATTCACCGGTTTCCTTGAACGCCTTTTCACCCGCGAGAATTTCCATCCAGTGTATCCGGCGTTTCCCGCCGTAGGTCTTTTCCACCGCTGCGTCAAGCACTATTTTAGCGGCTGCCCATATATCCGGCCCCGTACCGTCTCCTTCTATGAAAGGGATTATCGGATTATCCGGCGTTTTAAGTTCGGCGCCTGACACTTCTATCTTTTTTCCACCCGCGGGCGGTACATATTTCATATCCACGAAAAAAACCTCCGCTCCTCTGAATTAGTCCACATTTTTCACCGATGTGGATTGAAATCGGAAAAAGGGATGAGATACAAGACGCATCGAGCGAGAACGAGGGAGCATACTGTTTCGTATGTGACCGAGCTCGAGTCGATGATGCAACAATGTAGATCGTCCTTTTTCCGATTTCCCGGATTTATCCGGTAAAAAATCCGTATTAGTCCTTGAAGAATACGTTTTTTCCCATGGAACGTCAAGAACGCCTCGATCGGAGATAATGATTAACATGGTTTATTTTCCTCATATTTTTAAGGCGAAGGGGTTTATAATATATCATATTAATAATATAATACCGCTTTGTTTTAAATATATTCGCGATGATGAGATTTCAACCTCAAGGAGGAAACGTGATGTCCGCACCACAAGAACCGGCCGCAAAACCCAAGATTCTACCGATCCTCGATTATATTCTTCGAACATATTTGTCAAACGCGAAAATCCCGCAGGGAGATGAGGTGGCCAACTCGCACCAACTCGTCTCTGAAATGGCGGCCTTGAAAGGCAAAAGAGACGCCATCATCGAGTACAAGCGCAAACTGTCCCCTTACAAACGCCACATACTCGAATCGTACAGCGATCTCGGCAAAATAAACGCCGAACTCATCCCGGCGCTCGTCGCAAACAACGCCGAGGAGATAACACGCGGATACTTCAGGGTGACGGCTCTGCTGATCCGTTTGAAAACATACCGAGACGGCAATCTGCCGATCGAAAAACTCGATTCGGATCTCGTTTTCACCGAAATCGAAAAACAGTTCCTCGACAAAATGATAGGCCTCGACATCCCTTTCAATAAAACCTACAGCGCGCCGCCGCCGCCAATCGTCACGAGAAGAGTTTCGGATGTTGACAAAAGACAACTTATTCGCAACAACGAAGTGGTGGACGAGGACTACGAAGAACCTCTGAGACTTCAGATAAGAGACTACATCGTGAAAAATTTCGGCATAGAGCGAGTCGCCGATTTTTCAGGGACGAAGAAACCCTACGGCCCCGGGGAAATTGTGAAGAACGTGAAGGTCAAGGAAGAAGTTGACGACATGACATGCTTCAGAACGCCTTCGCAGTTCCTCGAACAAAAATACAGATCCCTGCGACGCTCCACGTACAGACCGCTGGACATCGAGCGAAAGGAAACCGGCGGCTACAGACAAAAAAGAATAAAATTCAAAGAACAGAACGGGCAGATAGTAGTTGTTGACAGCGGAATGATCTCGGCGGAGATGCATTTCATGGACCCGGGGACGATCTCCAAAAAGCTCATCGGCGACATAGGTCTTTTGAGCCAAACGCTGACCATGGGCGCGAAAAAGATCAACAACGATTACTTTTTCAACGTCTTCTATCACATACAACATGCGGTAGGCGCGCCCGGAGATGAACCGACCGAGGAAAACGCGGAACCGACACAGACGAAATTCGAAAGATTCGAACCTTCCATGGCGTCGGAGCCCGGTAAGAAACGCGACAGGATTTCGGCCGAAAAAACGATGGAGCTTATAACCGAGTTTTCCAAATATGATAAGTTCATATTCGGCGGACATCTCGACCTCGACGTTTATCTCGACAGTATCGGAATAAGAAAAAAACCGAACATCATCATGTACGAAGGCGAAGGGCTCGCGTGCTACGAATACATCAACAACCTGATAATCGTCCCCACGATCTGTCCGCCGAGAATCACTCCGCTTGACCAGATCGTATCAGCGCTCGCTGATTTCAGATACGCCCTCTGGGTGGACTCCCCGAAAAACATTTTCGATCAACAAGGCGTCGGGTTCCAGATTGTCGGCGCAAAGAAAAAAGCAATGAGTAAAAAGCCCCTCTGGGCGATATTCCCGCTGCATTGCAGCGCGCTCATCAAACAGCGTGCTTTCCGCGAATATTACAGGCGGCACGTCCTTTCCAACCTCGTAACGAGCGGAATCAAATCGGTCGCCGGTTATCCGATTCCCATGGTAAACAGAATAACCGAGACCGCGCTGAGGCAGTTCTTCACGGCATATGTGCCGCTTTCAGTGAAAGGCGGCGGAGATACGGGTGAAGCGCCGACTGAAGAAGCCGTGGGCGCTCCCGCCATGGCTGAACAGGACACGTTCGAGGCGGAAGATCAGCATTTCGATGAGCCCGCCGTTCAGACCGCTCCTCCCGCTCCCGCGGCAAAGAAACCAGCTCCCGCTCCGGAACCCGCTCCCGCGGCTGCTCCAAAAGTGGAAGAAGACGAGTTCTTCCTCTTCGACGAAAGCGAACCAGAGGCGCCCGCGGCGCCGGCGCCGCCAAAGGCTGCTCCGGTAGCCGCGAAACCGGCTGCCGCTCCGCCACCGCCGCCCAAACCCAGACCCGCTCCCCCCGCCCCTCCGGCGGCGGCAGCCGGACAGACCGCTTGCAAGAAATGCGGCAAACCGCTTCCCCCCGGAAGCAAGTTCTGCCTCAATTGCGGCAGCCCTGTTATAACCTCGGTGAAATGCGCGAATTGCGGTGTCGAGCTTCCGGCCGGATCGAAATTCTGCAACGAATGCGGAGCGCCGCAGGCGTAACTTCGCGCGGTTTCGGGGATAGCCTTCAATCCACATTTGTGAAAAATGCGGGATAGCAATTATTTAACATTGATTCTTATATCACGGCTATGTAAAACGCCTGCTTCCGCACTTATCGCGTGTCTTCCCTTTTTCAGTTTCCACGGATATGAAAAGGGACTTCCGGCTCTTCCCACATACTTGCCATCAACAATCCACGACAGACTTTTCACGCCCGCGGGGACGGCGGCTCGAAATACTATCGAACCGTATTCCTTGGGAACATCCGGGTCAACCCCGAAGACATCTCCGTCGCCCGGAAAAAGAATCAGAATGCTTTTCGCATGTTGCTGCGCATAAGAGCCGTACCCGCACAGCGGAGAGTATTCCTCGACCGGCCGGCTGACACCGTTGGACGCCGCCCATGCCGAATACTCCGCCGGATAGCGGACCGAGGTTTTTTCTCCTACATACCGGGGTTCGCATTTCGGCCCGGCGAGCAATCCGTTTCGAATGTCGATCTCTTCGACGACATGGTATGTGCATTTCCCGCTCGGCTCTTTCCCGGCAGCGAACATTTCATCTACTTCTCCGAGGCACGCCGGGCCCGGCCTGAGACCGGACAGCGGGCAGATTTTGCGGACTACGATCCCATCCGGCTTTTTCAGCCAAGATCGATCGAATTTTTTCATCGTCTCCCTCATTGCATCCCTGAAGATCGGGCCCGCGCCGGTCACCCCCGAAACATTCTCCATGGGGCGTCCGCTGAAGTTGCCGCACCAAACACCGACTGTTATCTCGCCGGTGAACCCTATCGTCCAATTGTCTCTGAAATTTGAGGATGTCCCGGTCTTCGCGCCGACTTTGAACGGGAGAGTCAGCGGCCCCGACAAGCCGAACGTGTGCGCCCGCGAATTACGGTCGGAAAGTATATCCGCGATGATGTAAGCCGTCCTCTGCGAAAAAATCCTTTCCCGTCCGCCCGGAGCGGCCGGATACGGCCTCTCCCCTCTTCCCGGTTCCGTGTAAGAAATAATTCCCCTGAGAGGAACCGACTCCCCGAGATTCGGGAAAACGGTGTACGCGTGCGATAGCTGCATCAGGCTCACTTCCCCGTTTCCGAGAGTAACGCCAAGCCCATAGTGACCGGCGCCCTTATCGAGAGAACTTATTCCGAGGCGCCTTAGATAATCGATAATAACGGACGGGCCGATTTTTTTCGCGACCGCCACAGCCGGCACATTGAGAGAATTCGCAAGCGCCAGTCTCAGCCTAACCGGACCGTTGTATTTCAAATCGTAATTTTTAGGAGTGTAATCACCGTCCGGTGTGTCGAAGTGGCTCTCTATGTCCGGGAGCACCGTCGCCGCGGTATAACCGTTTTCGAGCGCCGCCGCGTATGTGAAAGGTTTCAATGCCGACCCGGGCTGGCGTTTTGCGAGCGCACCGTCGTTCATTCCAGCGTTTTCCCTGCTGAAATAATCCGCGGAGCCGACGAATGCGAGGATTTCCCCAGTGTCGTTTTTTATGATTACCGCCGCCGCGTTCGTAACCCGCTTGTCAGCCAATCCCTCTAAGCGGCTTCTCACAATGCCTTCGAGAGTCCTCTGGAGATCGAGGTCTATCGTCGTTCTTATCCGGCCGGCTTTCCTAAGAATCGCCGGATCCGAACCGGCGATCAGATAATCCGTGAAATGCGGCGCAAGAAAAGGCCGCGCCGTTCTGTCAGTGGTTATTTCGGTCGCGAGCGCCCTTTCATATTCCCTCTTTCCTATCATGCCGAGCGCTAACATTTTTTTCAGAATCCCGCGATAGCGCGACATCGCGCGACCGGGGTTTTTGAACGGATCGTACAAAGACGGCGCCTGCGGAAGCGCGGCGAGAAACGCCGACTCCGAAAGGGTCAGATCCGCGGCCTTTTTGTTGAAATAGGTTTCCGCCGCCGATCCTATCCCGTATGCGCCGTTTCCGTACGGGATTCTATTTAGATACTGGTACAAAATTTCCTTTTTGCTGAGTTTGCGCTCCAGCCTTACCGCCAGTATCGCTTCCATCGCCTTGTTGACGATGTTCCGCCTCGCGGGCCGTATGTTTCTCACAAGCTGTTGCGTGATGGTTGAGCCTCCGGAGACAATTCGGCCGCTGCCGGCATTCTGCGCAAGCGCCCTCACGATCGCTTTCAAATCCACGCCGTGATGCTTATAGAACCTTGCGTCTTCGGCGGCTATCGCGGCCAGAGGAACGTACGGTGAAACTTCATCGAGCCCGATCCACGACGCACGTTTCTCATCGGCGGACATTCTCTCTCTTAAAGGCTCGCCGTACCTGTCAGTGAATACGGCCGACGTCGCGCCGGATGTATCGAGCAGTTCGTCCGGAAACCTGAACACGAACATCTCGCAAAACATCAGAACGGCGATGAACGCCGCAAATCCCGCGCCGTATTTGAAAAAATTTATTTTATTCAAATCACATCCGCCCCGCCGGGCGCGCCGGCATCGCACAGACCCGGCGAGACAGCGCGAATCCGACTATCGCAGAACTCATTTGATCACAACTTTTCCCGATGCCGAAGAGCCGAAAACATCCGGGGAATACATCTCATAAACCTTCGCCGCGGGATCGTGGAAACTCCCGATCGTGGTAGCACGCGCCATGTATGAATATTTGTAAACACCAGCCGGCATGTAGTCCGAGAAAAGGGTTATCCCATCGTCCCTTATCTCGACCTTATTGAACACCCGCCAGCCGAAATAGTCCGTTTCGTCGTTAGCATCCGAGCAGCTTTCATCCTCCCCGCATTCGGAACCCGCCTTATTTCCGCTTTTCGAATTCTTGTACAGGTATCGGGGACTCGTCTTGAAACTCTGATTGACTATCTCCAGTCCGGCGGGAACGAGGTCCTCAACCGCCACGTAATTTCTCGCCATTGGAGCAATGACCGTCAGAGTAACTTTCACTGCGTCGCCGGCCTTGAACTTTCTCGTGTTGCGCTTCGAGCCGAGCGGCGAGTACGCCGCCGAAACGATGAAACCACGATCGATCGGAACGGCGCCGCCGACGAGAGAAGCGTAAGTCAGAAGAGCGCTGTAATAGACTGGGCCTCTATCCCGCGAGGTGATTGTAAGGTACTGATCTCCTTTTCCGATCATTTCGCTCATGGGCGCTCTCGTTTCAGCCGAAACCGCGCCCTTTCGCCCAAGCCGTGTTTCGAGCAGCCGCTTCCTTCCGTACTTCACCCTGACTCTCCGATCCCCGGCGCCGGCCTCGTATTTCGAATAATATCTCGACAGAGCGGTCAGCGCGAAAGCCGTCTCATGCGTGTTTTCCCAACTCCCTCCGCGGCGCACTCTCAAAAGCCATTTAACGAGCAGCGGGATCAGAGGGTCGTCCGGCTTCACATCCATCAGCGTGAGTAGCGCGGTCGCCGTAAGCCAAGTGTCGGACCGCATTGCGGAATCGAGCGAATCCGAGGAACCCTTGTCTTCCAAGTGCGCTTCCGAAGCCGTCATTTTCGCTCTGTTTCGCACGTACTTCATCAGGTCGCCCGACAACGCGCGATCCTTTCCCGACTTGTAAATCGCGGCCGCGAGAAACGCCCTGCCCCATACTCCGAGTTCTTCCCGCTTGTCATAGAGAGGCTGATAGTATGAGCTGAGCTTCACGCCTCCGTTCGCAAGCACATATAAAATAAACGCTTCGGTCGAGGGATCGAGTTTCTCATCACACGACGGTTTAACTTTTCCCCTGACAAGTCCTTCGAGATATTTTTCAAGTTTCTTCCTCATCCCGGAGTCAACACGATATCCGGCCCGGGCTGCTTCTACGGCGAACATATAGGCATAGGCGCTGAGATACGGAGAATCGCATGCCGTGTCTTCCCAGAAGCTCATTCCTCCGTTCGTCTTCTGAAAAAGAGATAGTCTGTCGAGTGATTCGCGGACTCGCCGCTTGAGTTCCTCCGGTTTCATGGATTTGAAATTGAAGCTGTCCGAGAAACCCGCCAAAGCGAGAAGCGGAAGCCCTCGCGAGACCGTCTGCTCCACGCAGCCGTAAGGATATTCCACCACGCTCTTGACGCTTTGTTCGAGTCCGGCGACAGCGCTCGAAGACACCATGACGGTCAGGCCGCCGACGTCCTTTCGAACGCCCATCGGAGATATCACCTTTCGCCTTACCGCATCCGACGTCACTCCGTATGAAGCGACCGTCTCGGTCGGCGCGGGAGTTTTCACCGGGATCGAAACTCGCACGGAATCGGACTTTCCACCGAAATCCGCTATGAAAGTGACACTCGCTTTCCCGGCCGCGTCCGCTCTGAATTTGAACTTCACCTCGGCCGGAGCACCGGGCGCGAGCCTCACGATCTGTACGTCTTTTCCCAAGACCCGCAGCCCGGACGACGCCACTCTCAAAGTCGCCGCGCCGCCTGTTTTTCCATTGTTGTGCACGACCGCGCCGGCAGTGAATTCGTCGCCGGCGACTGCGAAACGAGGCAGTGCGGGCCTGATCATCAAAGGCTTGGACACTCTCAAATAATTCCGTCCCGAGCCGAAATCCGCGCCTTTCGTCCCAGCCACAACCATTATCCTGTACTTAGTGAGATTATCCGGCAGCTTGAACGAAACCTCCGCCTTCCCTTTCGAGTCGGTGATCACGGAAGGATTCCAATATGCGCACGTCAGGAAAAAATTCCTCGTCGCAATGTCGTACCCTTCTCCGCCCTTTCCGGAGCCTCCGGGATTCTTGCCTTTCTTCCCATAATTAAAACGGTCTATAACGTGGATGTAGGAAGTAGCCGTTCTCACTGATATTCCTTTTTCCGAATAAAACGCGGTGAACGGGTCCGGCGTTTTGAAACCGGTCAGGCTCAACACTCCTTCGTCCACAACCATCACCGCCGCCTCGGCGGACCTGCCTTTACCGTCGTTGTCCTTCGTCTCTATTTTCAAACTCACCTTGTCACCCGGACGATAATTCTTCCGGGCCGGTTTGACGCCGACCCTTAATTTGCGCGAAGAACCATCCACACCAAGATTCACGTATCCAGCGAAGAAAGACGGTTTCCCCACATCCTTACCGATCTTGTCAAGCTTCTGGGAAGTCCTTCCCTTTATCAGCACAACCGATACGCCGAAGTTAGGAATTTGAGACTGTTCTACTGGAACTTTTATCGTCGGCGCGGAGCCTTTCAGTTCCACAACCTTTGATGAAAAAATCTTTTCCCGCTCCGTCGTTACAAGCGCAAGCGCGCTCTGGTACGGCGACTTCACGATTATGGTCGCGGTGTCGCCGGGCTTGTATTTCTTCCTGTCGGCGACGAGTTGTATCCTGCTGCTGTCCCTGCGCTCCCAACTTACGTAATCGCTCCCGAGAGCATAGAGATCGAACGCGGCGGTGATCGTGTTGCCGCGAGAATCCACCGCCTTTGCGGAAACGAAGAAATAACCGTTCCGCGCGATCTTGAATGAACACAGCGCCGCCGACTTCCCCGTCACCGCGCCGCAAGATCCAACCTCTTTATCCACCGGTTTGCTTTCATAATACCAATCCGAACCCAATTCCTCTCTCAGAACGGTGTGCCAATCCCGCCGATAGAGTTTCAGCCGGATTTTCTTTCCTTCGATATTCTTCCCTCCGGGCGAAACGGCTATCACGCGGGTGTTCAGCGTCTCCCCGCTCTTCAAAAATGTTTTGTCCGGTTTCAGTCCGACGTAAAATTCACCGGCATGAACGAGAGTCGTCCCGCGCTCCGCGACGACCTGCCGGTTCACGTCCGTCACGACCGCCTCGAACATGTAGTTCCTGCTGAGCGGCTTCGCTCCCTGTTTCAAGGGTATAGTGGCACTGAATTTTCCTTTTGAGTCGAGTTTCGCCTCCTTGTAGGAAACGATCGATTCGCCCGCCGTGTCCGACTCATCGTCAGGGTCCCACACGGTGTCGTTGAACACGTATCCTTCATGGCCCGGCGGATCGAACCATGCAACCGTCTGTGACACCGTCCATTCGAGTTTTCCCCCTCCCATCGGCGCTCCGAAAAGATATTTCGCGGCCACCGCTCCCCTCGCCTTGTCGCCGAAAACGTATTCCTTTTTATCGGTTGAGAACGACAGCTCGAATTCAGGCGGTCGGTATTCCTCCACCCTGAATTCGCCGTATATGGAGTTCCTCGCGCCGGACGGCCTCGCTTCGAGCGTGTAATAACCCGGCCGTGCGTTCAGAGGTATCTTCGCGTCCCCGGAAAAAGAACCGTATCCATTCAGCCTGAACGTCTTGTCGTATATGTCCCTTCCCTCGTCGTCTCTTATTGTCAACCGAACCTTTCCCCCGTCCGGAGTCTTATATTTCCCTCCGAGATCCCACCTGACGATTCCTTTGACATGGGAAGTTTCACCCGGCCGGTATATGTCTCTCTCCGAGAAAATATATCCCGCGGCCGTCCTGACGCCCTCGTAGTATCCGGGGTCAACGTCGAAATTCCACAGCTCGATGCCATCGTTCCATTCTGAGGAGAGAAACGCGGCGTCGCCTTTCTTCTCGACCGCCACATAAATTTCCTCGCCGTGGTTCTTTTTATAATTCGCCTCCGGGAAGAGCTTTGCCGTGCCGGGCGCCCGAGCGACTCCTTTACCATCAGTCACACCGGTCCACGCCCTGCGGTTGAAATGATCGAAAACGGAGACCTTCGCCCCCGCGACGGGACGCCCCGTGCTCAACCTCGTCGCCCAGATCATGGAATTATTCCACGAAAACTTCGCTGTGATCCCTATGTCGGTGACCTGCACGATCGCCGTCGTCTGAATATCTTCCGGTCCGTTGCAGAACGGCGCTTTCGGCTTCGTCATGTTCACGAAAACGATACCCGAAGACCTGCGGCGGAGGACTTTATCGAGATCGATTGGGACAGTGCGGAAAATGTTCCGGGCTTGCAGAACACCGACTTCTCCGTCGAAATCGTATCCGACTTTTTCCGATTTAAAATCGTCGGCGTGCTTATTCTCGGTATCCGTCCGAACCACGGGCACGAACTTATCCGGCTTTATGAGCTTCATTCTCAGCCTTGCGGTCTCGACATTAATCGCTTCGAGCGGATAGTTATGCGGCCCGCGCTTTTCGACCACTCCGATCCACGATTTCACCTGAACCATCGGGTCCTCATCCGCACTGGTGTAGCTGAAACCGTGGTCGTCCCCGAGCGCCCTCCCGAACTTGTCGCGTAGCGCGCCGTTTAATGTGACGTTGTATTCACCGGGTTTCAGCGTCGCGGGATAGTACATGCTCGTCGATTCGTAATCGTAATCATCGTCGATGCCGTACCCCTCGACCGGCGGCTGTATGGACACACTCTTTACAAATTTCCTGAAACTCACCGGCGTGGAAAACTCCACATACACCGACCTGTTGCACTTCTGATCCGCGCCGTCGTTTTTGATCTTGAACGGCCCGTACGTGGAGAAATGAAGAATCCGGCCCTCCTTCATGGGGAGGTTTCCCTCGGCGCCGGTCAACCCGCTGTTTATTTCCAGCGTATAAGCCGTATCCAAATCGAGCGGCTCAGCGGGGACGAGAATGATCACGCGTTCGGGATGAGGATATTTTTTGCTTTTCTGCGGCCGCACGGCGTTCACACCGCATTCCCAACTCCCGTCCTTTTTCCTTATCTTCACATTTTGCTCTATCGTATCCGGTTCGACAGTCTGATTGAAAGCGATTGTAAGCGGGCCGTTCGGCGGCACATATTTCGGTGTGTCCTGAAGCATGTCGGGCTCGGTCGCCGCCACCTCGACCCTCGGCGTCTCGAACGACCAAGTATAATCCGCTCCGAGAGTCTCGCCCTCGACGGATTTCATCCCGCCCGCTATCGTCACGGTGTATTTCGAGTCCATCCGAAACGGCGCCGAAGGTTGAAAAACCAGCGCGGACGTTCCGACCCACTGAAATTTACCTCGGATCGACGGCTGTATTTTTATTGGTGGATTTGCGTTTGCGCCGGAAATCACACCCAACGGAACAACCGGTTTCGAAAACGCCGCGACAACCTGCGGATTATCCGGAGATTCCCCCACCGGATTCGAGAAAGTGACGGCGAACTTCGCGCGGTCCTCGCCTGAAATTTTTTCCCTCTTCGCGTTCAGCGCTTCACCGGCGCCGCCCTCTTCGAGACCCGATTTGAAAACCCGGCCGCATCCGGAACATATAGGAAACATCGTTATCAAAATGCAGATCAGAAACGTAAAGAAAATGTTTTTTCTCATGGATCCGCCTCAAAAGAATTATGGTCAAAAGATTTACCATGAATTATATTGGAAATACGTCTGCTTGAATACGAACTCCGATCTAATGATAAATCATCCCCGGCAGGGTCTCCAAAATAATCCTTTATTTACTTGAAAAAATAATTTCACGGCAGTCGCGACGGAAAAAACGCCCTCGCTCCGTTTCGGCCGAGAGCACAAAATCCCGCTTGGGTATTGATATATCCCCTTTACGAACAATATAATGGTCGTCAGATTTTCATAGTTTAATCATCAGGGGAATGCTCCTAAAAAGAACCGAGGAAGGAAAATCGAAATGAGCTATATCGACACTCAACTTCATCAAATAGACCCGCAACTGGCGAAGCTGCTCGAAGGAGAATACGAACGGCAAACGAAAACATTGGTAATGATACCTTCCGAGAACTACGCGAGCCGCGCCGTGCTTCAGACGATCGGCAGCATCATGACGAACAAATACGCCGAGGGATACCCGAACGAGAGATACTACAACGGGTGCGCGTATTACGACATGGCCGAGAACCTCGCGAGAGAGCGCGCGAAGAAACTCTTCAAGGCGGAACACGTCAACGTGCAGCCGCACACCGGCTCCTCGGCGAACATGGCCGCCTACTACGCCCTACTCGACATCGGCGACACCGTGCTCGGAATGTCAACCGAACACGGCGGGCATCTCACCCACGGGAAAAAGCTGAACTTCTCGGGCCGCTGGTTCGACTTCCACACGTACGGCGTGAGCAAGAAGGATGAAAGACTGGACTACGACGAAGTTCGGGAGATCGCGCTTAAAGTGAAACCGAAATTGATCGTGTGCGGAGCGAGCGCGTACCCGAGAACCATAGATTTCGAGAAATTCAGAAAGATCGCGGACGAAGTCGGCGCATTCCTGATGGCCGACATAGCGCACATCATCGGGCTCGTGGCCGCCGGGGAGCATCCCGATCCGGTGCCGTTCGCGGATATCGTGACTGCCACGACGCACAAAACACTCCGCGGCCCCCGAGGCGCGCTCATCATGTGCAAGAAAGAACTCGCCGAAAAAATCGACCGCGCCGTATTCCCGGGCACACAAGCCGGCCCGCTGATGCACCAGATCGCCGCGAAAGCGGTCTGCTTCAAGGAAGCCCAATCGTTCGGATTCAAGGAATATCAGAAACAGATAGTCAGAAATTGCGCCATTCTCTCCGACTGCCTCCTCGAAAAGGGATTCAGGCTCACCACCGGCGGGACAGACAACCACTTGCTGATGATCGACCTCTCGGACAAGGGCCTGAACGGACGCGACGCCGCGGACATGCTCGAAGAAGCCGGCATCTGCGCGAACAAGAATTCCATTCCGTTCGACACCCGGCCGCCCATGATCACGAGCGGCGTGCGCCTCGGAACTCCTGCGGCCACGACAAGAGGCATGAAGGAAGAGGAGATGAAACTCATCGCCAACTGGGTCGCGCAGATCCTTTCCAATCCGCGTGATCACGAGATGCGCTTGAAAATCAAGATTGAAGTGGTCGAACTCTGCGAACAGTTCCCGATCTATCTCGATCTGCTCAACTGGTGATGCACATTTGCTTCTCACGAAGCACGGGTGCGGGAAAGGCGAGTCCACCGGACCGCCTCAAGTCGAAAAAGCGAGAAGAATTATGAAATGCCCTTATTGCGACAGCCTTGAAGACAAGGTTATCGATTCGAGAATAATCAAGGACGGCGCGGCAGTCCGACGACGCCGACAATGTCTCTCCTGCAACGCACGCTTCACGTCCTATGAAACAGTCGAGGAAATCCAACTCCGCGTGGTGAAAAAGGACGGCCGCCGCGAAAATTTCGACCGCAACAAAATACGCGTCGGGATACAGAAAGCCTGTGAAAAAAGACCCATCCCGACCGACGCAATCGACGACATCGTGGACCGCATCGAGGAAAAACTCACAAGAGGAAAGAAGGAAGTCGAAACACGCGAGATCGGCGAAACCGTGATCATCGAACTCAGCAACCTCGACGAAGTGGCGTACGTGCGCTTCGCTTCCGTTTACCGCGAATTCAAAGATGTGAACGAATTCATGGATGAATTGAAAAGACTCCTCATCAACACCGACAAAGCACCGCCTCAGCCTCAGGAAAAAAACTCAAAGTCCTGAGAATACAAGACCGGCTATTTATTCCACTGCGATGATTATAGAAGGTTGAATTACGTCTTGTATTTATCCCGAATCCGTCATTTGGATTCGGGAGCAATGATTCAGAACGGATGAAAAGCAAGGCGGAAGGAGTATTTTTGAAGTGAGCGTACCGAAATGTACGTGAACAAAAAAATGCGACGACAACGAAGTTGTTCGCCGCTATGAACATTGCGCTGGATTCGACGTACTATTGACGAATCCGGGTTTATTGATGTCCGTTTTGCACGGTCGTCTCTTCTCGTAAGTCGTCAGATGCGTGAATCCGGCTTTTCGAAGTTCGGCGAGGCCGTCGGAAAGAAAAGTGCCGACGAGTTCCGCCTTATGAGCGTCCGAGCCGATCGTGACGGTTTCAATATCGTACCTTTTCAGCAACATGAGAAATTCGCTGCTCGGATATTAGCTTCCCGTTGCATGTTGGAATCCCCGGCAATTTACTTCGAATCCGGTCCCGGATTCCACAAGCGCGCGCGCTATCCGCTCCGCTTCCTCCTCGTAGTCCGAAAACCGCACCTCGCCGTCGCTTTCCCTGTGAAATTTCCTCACAATGTCGAGATGAGCGATAACGTCGAAAAGCCCGGAAGCTGCCGCCGCTTCGATACGCAGCAGCGATTTCTTGAAAACCGTCAGCGCGTCATATTTCCCGAAAAGCTCCCGGGCGCTGCTTTCCGCCGCGACGCCGAGGCCTTCCACGAAATGAGCGGCGCCGATCACGATATCGAAGTCAAAGGATTTCAGGAATTCATTAATCTCGTCGAGGCGGTCTTCGAAATAATCGACCTCAGCGCCGATTTTTATCGAAAGCCCCAGCTCATCTTCGAGTTCGTCCGCTCTGCGCCTGTGCTCCCATAATTGTTCCGGCGTTACACGGTAAGTATCCAAACCGACCACGAAGTGGTTTGTGACGGCGATCTCCCGCAGGCCCGCCGCAACGGCGGCGGCGGCGATCTCATCGAGCGTCGATTCCGCGTCCTCGGTTACCGCGGTGTGCAAGTGGTAATCAGGTATCGGCAGCGGTGTCATCTGTCGAGCGGGTTAACAGCCCCGGCTTGACCGGAATAAAAAATGATAACGCTCATGAATGAATCGCTCTGAGCGGTATATTTTTCTTCGAGAACCGCGAACGGATTGCTCTTTATCCACTCCGTTATCCTCGCGCCGAGAATATCCTTGGCGACATTCGCGCCGGTATCGGCGGTGAAGGTAACACATCCTGTCAGCTTCGCCATTTCATCCGACCTTTCCACATTTCTTTATATGTTTCCGAACCGCCGGTGGAGAGCATGTCCGGCGACTCGGCGAAACTCTATTTCGCGCTGTCGATTTTTATCGATACGTCCCCGAAAGCATCCTTGCCTGCCGCGTCGAAAGCGTATGCCTTAATGTAATAAACAGCCCTCGGCAGCCAGTCCGGCGCGGATATGGAAACCGAGAACTTTCCGCCGGTATAGTCTATCGTCTTCTCCCAAGCTGTCTTATTGTTCGCATTGGCATAGTTCTCTTCCACCGTTTTGTCGAGTTCTTTCCCCTCAAGCCCCTCGATCGGTTTTATCGGATAGATGACGTTCACCGCCGAGCTTTCGAGAGTGATTGTGACTTTCCCGGATGCAGGCGCCGAAACCGTCCCCGAAACGTTTATGTCATTTCCCGCGACAACCATATCCGGCGCTTTCAACGACACCTCGCCGGCCGGGTAAGCGATCTTGGTCGCGGGATCGCCGAGAAGATTGTACATCAGCACCCCTTCCGAATTGTGCCGAACGATATCGTCCTTTTTATAAATCGTCTCCGCGAATTTATCGATGATTTTCCTGTCCTCGCCTCCGGTGTTCAGAATGGTCCCTCTCTTTGCATCGAGAAGAACATCCCCGATCCTCGGAGTCATTTTCGTGAAAACCGCTTGAGCTATTTCCCGGGAGAGAAGTCCGTTCGGAGTGGGTTGAGAAACCATCGAAGCCGAAATCACGCCGACCGGGCCGCCGGCCTTTTTTATGAGCGCCTCGCCTATACTGTCCTGCACCACCGAGTCGAAATTCCCCACGAGGCACGCCACCACCACGAGGAAAGGCGTCTTTCCTCCGGCGTCGATCTTCCCGACATCTCCCATTTCCATTATCGGATATTTTTTCCCGTTCCAATTCACGTCGTCGAACTGATCCGTCAATCCGTGCCCTATGTAATTGATGAACAGCGATCCTTCATTGAAACGGTCGATAACCTTTTCGTTGAATCTGTCCGGTACGAAGAGGTAGGGCATTTTCGGGTTGGCGTAAGTCATGTTCAGATCAAACTTCGGAGAGATGTTCGTTTTAACCATTGTCTTGAACATCTTTTCGAGGAGTTGATCTATCGATCCGAAATGGCCTTCACTCGCGAAAAATGAAATCCTTCTCTTCCAGATCCCGGTCGGCGGATGTGTCTCATAAGCCAAAATCTTATCGATCATTGTTTTCAGTTCATCGGTGTTGTCCGCGGGAAGGCGGCCTTCCGCGAGGTCCGGAAGCCCATCGCCGTCCATTTCGGTGTAAATCATGTCGGACGCAATTAATTCCACGGGCCCGTATTTTTTCGGCTCGCCTTTCGGCGTCTTATATCTGTCCCTGAATTCCGTTACGGTTCTGAAAAGCCCGGTCGGCACTTCGAGTTCGGCCGTGGCCGTAGCGCCGAGAGCCGGCGCGTCTCCGACGAGAAGGAGGTATTTAGGCGCCGGTTTAGCCCAGTTGAAATACGCATATCGCATAAAACTCCGGATCGTTTCGGTTCCCGTACTCCAGATTCCGAATTCTTTTTCTATCTCGGTCGGAGTCACTAAAACAACCCTGAGCCCTTCCGATTTTCTGTGATCGAGCAGCGGTTTGAGCGTTGATTCGAAAGCGGCGGGAGAAATTACGATGTAATCAGCTCCGTTGGCCGGACTCTTCAATTTGCTTGCTTTCATCCCGCCCGGCGCTTCCAGAGGAGCCTTCCCGGAAGTCTCGGCTTTTACCGCCGAGACCGATAAACAAACAGTAAATAATGCCAAAAACACGGTGAGAATTCTCTTTTTCATAAAAAATCCTTTATTCAAATTTGACTTCATTATATCATTTGAGTTATTGGAATCAACTTAAAAATACTGGAAATTATAAAGAGAATAGTTTACATTTTTACGATATTCATGGGACGGCCTTAATGGCAATTGTGAAGATATAATATGTCATCTTGCAGATTTCTGAAATCATGCCCGGCCGTGATTTTAGCGACCGTGATTTTTTTATGTGCGACGGCCTCGTCCGTGAGAGCGGACGACGATCCTTTCATGTTGAATTCGGAGCCGCGCGGCGCAACTTTGTTTCAGGGACAAGCCCCTGTTTTTGAAGATGTAAGGCCCATGGACCCCGAAGCGCCGGATGCATTTCTCGATATCCCTCAAAACCATTGGGCGTACAAAGCCGTGAAATATCTAATCGACATCGGCCTGCTCGGCGGTTACGACGACGGTTTGTTCAGAGGCGACCGGCCGGTATCAAGATACGAGTTATCCGTGCTTATCGCCAAGCTCGTAAGTAACTATAACAGGTACATGACAACCGGCTCGTTCATGCCCGCCGCGCCGGCAGGCGCAACGCCTATTCAAAGAATCGAACCGCCATCATCAGTACAACCGGCGGCGGATGATTCCATAACGGTCATCTCCCGTAAAAAAAGCATCAATCCTAAATTCGATGAATCCATGGTTCTCGCGCAAATCCCCGAGCAACCGCCCGTAGCCGAAACCCTTGCCCGCGGCAAGCCCAGAATGATGGAAATACCGAAGGAAGAGAAGCCACCGGAAGCCCCCCCGAAAGAAGAAAAAAAACAGGAGCCTCCGAAGACTGAAAAGAAAGACGAAAAACCGAAAACTCCGTTGAAGCCGCCGAAAGAATTCAGCAAGCTCGACAAATCGGTGGAACTGACTGAAAAGGACGTGAAGATTCTCGAAGCTCTCGTCGAATATCTGAAAAAAGATATCTTAAACCAGCTTACCGACCAAAAGAAAAAAATCGCGGAACTGGACAGACAGGAACAAATCAATAAGCGTGATATCGATAAATTGAAGGAAGAGAACGACAGGTTTCGCGTCACCGGTAGCGCGGAAGCATCCTACAGCGGATCACACGATCTGAAGAAATACGCCGGAGGGTCTGGAAGCTCCAGCGCCGGAACCGGGAAATGGACAAGTTTCAGTTTTTACAGCAAGCCGAGAAAAACAACTGACATGACTCTTCGCTCCAATTTAGGCGGCGGAGATACGAAATTGCAATTTCAGGACTTTTCAGACAGACAGGGACGGCCGAGGAATTTCAAACTGAGAGCCCTCTACGGAGGCGGAACCTCTTTCGGCGCGTCTCCGCTAATTACCATGGGCGTGGACTACGACGGATTCAGAGGCGACTTCAAACTTAACGACTACGCGTTCACGGTAGCGCTCGGAAAAATCGCATGGAACAATTACATATACGCCGCCGACGTTCAATTCAACATACTGGGCGAAGCGCAATCGTGGATGTATCTCACCCACATAGCAACGTGGGAAGATGCGAGCAACTCCAGCACGCCGCCGGCCCAGAAAAATGGGGTGTCGAGCGTTTACATCCGCTACCCGATTATGAAAAACACGCTTTTCGTGACGGCTGAATACGCACACAGCACATATTTCAGGCCCGGATTCAAGCTCGCATTCCCTGATAAATCGCCCGACTATACGATGGAAAAACAGTTCGTTGACTGGATTCAGATGCCGAAACTCGAATATCAGGATGATGCTTTCTTCATATTCCTCGACTATAACAAGGGCCCGATTTCCATCTTTCCCATGGGGTACATGAGGCTCGGCCCGAAGTTCACGAGCAGATACCTCGGCCTGCCGGGATTCAGCGTGAGCGACTTCGGATTATCCATGCTGCCGATCTCTCTGCAAAGTCTTCAGGCTTACGTTAT
>JAKLIR010000150.1 GCA_022709505.1 bacterium
GGCCCGAGTTTCTTCTGCGATGCAAACACAAAGTCGAAGAACACGCTGTTGTGATTTATGAACGCGCGGGGCTGATCCTTCGGACGAAAAACATCCTCGTCGAGGGACTTCTGGTAAATCTCCCTGTAAACCGGATCGTGTTCGTACAGTATTAAATTGTGCATGCTGAGCATGTGCATCGAGTTATTGTCATAATTCATCAAGCAACCGTTATCTCCGAGATATATCCCGCTGTGTTGAAGGAAATCGGTATAAGGCTTTTTTGATTCGAGAATTGAATTTAGACATCTGCGAGGGCCGCTTTTCTTCAGCAAACATTCGTCGTACCAGCGGACCAGTTCCGGATCCTTCGTAACATCCGACGCAATTTTCATGAAATCGAGAGCCATGGCGGCGTTCAGTCCGGTGTAGTCCCCGAGAGTCGCCGCGTGCATTACCCCATAGGACGGCACTCGTCCGTCCCAGTCAACAACCTCCATCTTATTCTTGGCGAGATGTTTTCCGACTTGCTCTATCAGGTCTTTCGCCACGGCGCGCACTTGTGGATCGTCAACCGTTTTCATTATCACACCGAGCGCGAACATGTGCCCCGCATATTCATCCTTGCTCACGTTATCGATCCAGCACCAGCCGGCGAACTCCTTCGAAACGCAGTGATCCGTCGTCCGCCATTCCTTTTTCACGTTGTCATATATCTTCGCGCATCCGTCTTCTCCCACGAGAACCGCGGAGTTGTCGCCCTCAACCAATGTATGAACGAACGATTCCGTTTTCTCAGGACATCCGGTGCCTTTTATTCCGGGGGGCATGTACGATCTCGTGAAAAGTCCGGGTACTCCGGTGATCCGGGTTCTGATGACTTCGCCTTCGAGCAGCAGTTTTATCATCTTAAGTGCTTTAGGGTCATGTGTTGTGCCGTATCTGAAGGCCTCGGCCGCGAGATAAAGAGCGCTGAAAAGACCGTCATTGTCGTGATGAGTCCACTTCACAACGTCGTTCCACGTCGCTTTCTCTTCGGGAATTTCTGTTTCCGTGCAGTCTTCGCAAGGCTCTTTCATTCCCGGTTCGCATTTCACCTTCTTGCACGGGAGGTAAACAGTGGTCATGTATTTCAGCTTCGGGTTAACATGCAGACGAGATGCTATGTCGTCGTAATAGGCGGCTTTTTCGAAGAGTTTCTCTTTCGTGTCATTTTTATCTTTAGCCGGATCGCGCCATTTCGGCGAACCGTATCTCCACGGATCGACACATTTGTTGTTTTCGCAGAGCTTTCCTTCCTCTCTCATGCACTCGGTATTCTTCCACTCGCCTTTGTCACATCTCATCAACGTGTACGCATCCGATGAGCATTTCCACTCGCCAACCGAGCATCCCTCCGCCGATGCTGTGTTAAATATGTTTATCGAGATGCAAATCAACATCGCGGATATATACCAAAACACTCTCAACATCGCATCTACCTCGTCTTTTATTCGATTCCGGAAATTATATCTATCTTTATGTAAAGTACCATTACTTTTTAAACTCAACGAATCGGATGAATAATGATGGGGTTAAAAATCAAATCAGAGTGACTGCTGATCAACTGATGTGTTTGATTATCCTCGCCGGCGAGCCTCCCACGAGCACTCTCGGCGGAACGTCTTTCGTTACGACCGCTCCGGCGGCGATCACACTTCTCTCTCCGATCGTGATTCCCGGACATATCACGGCGGAACCTCCGACCCAGACGTAATCGTTAATCACAATCGGCTTCGCGCCCTCTCTTCCGCTGTTCCTCTCGACGGAATCCAACGGGTGCGTTGCAGTATAAATCTGCACGTTAGGTCCGAACATAACGTACGAACCTATCGTCACTTCCGCCACATCGAGCATTATGCAATTGAAATTCAGAAAAACGTTGTCTCCCAGCCTTATGTTCCTCCCATAATCGCAATAGAAAGGCGGTTGTAGGATGCAATTCTTTCCCATGCCCCCGAACAACTTGCGGCAAACGGCGGCGCGAGGATCATCTCCGAATATATCCTTTGTCGATGCATTAATCAGATCCAACAGTTCTCTTGCATCGCTTCTCATTTTCATCAATTCGGGATCCGTCGGATCGTACATCTCACCAGCTATCATCTTATCGTATTCGCGCATTCCGCCTCATTCCCGCCACCCGGCAATTCGTATGATAATCAGTTTATTCATTGTTCGGGTTTCTTTCCACCAATTTCACTTCATTTATAACCTATAGTAGATATTTTATAATCACTGCTTTTTAAATTTTGATATTATGTTATTATGATCGAAAAACGGAGAGCAAGGTATTATGGGATGTTTGGCGGTGGGATGTTTCGGAGCTCTGCTCGGGCGAATAGCAGTCGCAGCATTGTGGATAATCGGATGGTTCGATCCATCGAAAATAGGTTTCGTCTGGCTTTTAGTGGGGTTCCTCTTTGCGCCGCTTACTGTTATCTGTGTCGGATGCGTAAATATATATTTTAATGGTCATTGGGGCATCTGGCAGATTGCGGCGCTTGTATTCTGCCTTATGTCGGACCTCGGGGGCAACGGTAGTTCGGCGGCGAAATCAAGAAGAAAATGAATCGGACTTCTTTCAGCATATAGAATGTAAGTCTTCCATATCTTTTTTCATCTAATGATAAAAACATTGGACATCATTCATCTTCGCTCATAGAATGATGTAAATCTTTTTAAGGAGATAGTAATGAAATCCGACAAGTTTTTATCATCATTTTTGTCATTAACAGCGTTTATTGTGTCCTTGCTAATTCTTTCCTCGGCGACCGCTTACGCAAGCGCGTCGGACGGCGCTTCGAGTTTTATAATCGTTCCGGTATGGGTTCACGTTCACACAAATTTCAAGGGTGACGGTGGAAGTGAATCGATTCCGAAAATTGTGGATTATTTGAAATCCAAGGGGTACGGAGGCGTTATTCTCACACCTCATTCCGCGAGATTGACGTTCAAGGATTTTAAGACGGAAGCTGAAAAATACGATGCCTCCGATTTCGCGGTGATTGCGGGAAGAGAAGTAATAGCTTCAAAAGATGAAGGCGATGACGACGGAATCGTCATGTGCCACATAAACGCAGTGAGCGGCATTCCGGATCCGCCGGTGCTCGACCATAAGTACGAGGCCGGTCAAAGAGACGCCCTGATCGCCGATCTCAAGAAGGAAAACGCCGTATATATATGGAATCACCCTTGGGCGTGTAAACAATGGAGCCCATCCCCGGAACTCTTCGATGGTATCGAATTTTTCAACGATATCCAATCGGTGGACAATTACAACGCTGAAAAGGGTTTTTATATTAATGCTTTGAAGAAAGGCGCGCATCCTTTCGTTGTTTCCGGCATCGATATGCACAGCCTCGTTCAAGCCACGATCGGAGAATTCACGACTTACATTCTGCCTGACGAATTCAACAGCGCCTCGATGGTGAAAGCCCTCAGAAACGGCAACACCATAGCCGCTTTCAATGCGAAACTTTTCAAAATCAGCGAGAGGCCGTCTAACACCATCCGCAACGCCGCGGGAAACGAATTCTCGATCAAAGGAACACTCGGCCTGAAAGTCGGTCTCGGACCGAAAGCATCCATGATCGTTTATAAAAACGGTGAAGTTTTCACTCCGAAAAATCCCGTTACATTCGAACGCGGAGAAAAATTGCAAAAAGGATACGTGACCTACAATTTTTCGTTCGGAGATAAGATCGAGCCGGGCGCCGCTTCATGTTATGTCTTTGAAATACCGCAGTACGTCGTTTCATCGCCGTATTGCTATACCGCGAAATAGATTTAATATTGCGGGTTGCATGGATTATTTATTCAATGGCTGCAGTGGCTGACTTACCAGCGATTTTCTTGGGAGCTTTCCTACTCGCATTATCCGGCGCGCTTATGCCCGGGCCGCTTCTGACATTCGTGATAGCAGACTCAGCTAAGAGAGGCGCTATATCCGGCCCTTTGCTCATCCTCGGTCACGCCATCCTCGAATTCGCTCTTGTGTTCGGGGTCATTTTCGGGCTCGGCGCATTTCTCAAGCAACATCTCGTGATAGGGATTGTTTCCCTTGCCGGCGGATGCGTTCTTCTTTGGATGGGGGTTTCCATGGTGAGAACAGCGGGCGGATTGTCTCTCGACATGGATGTGAAATCGTCCGTTATGAAGATGAATCCCGTGTTCATGGGATTTCTCGGCAGCATATCAAACCCGTACTGGATACTGTGGTGGGCGACGATAGGACTTGGATATCTTCTCTCTTCCCTGAAGGCGGGATATGCGGGATTACTATCGTTCTTCATTGGGCACATACTCGCCGATTTAATTTGGTACAGCGTCGTCGCGGGGGCGGTGAGCCGCAGCCGCACGATAATGAAGCAGAAGCATTATCAATGGGCAATTCGCTTTTGCGGCGTTTTACTTTTCCTTTTCGGCTGCTGGTTCCTTTGGACATCCTATTCATATCTGAATTGAGGCGCCCCGCATTTGTTTTATGGTAAAATACATATCATTCGCGAGGTAAGGACGATATGAAAAAAATCGAGGTCAAAGTCAATAATCCTAAGGGACTTCACGGAAGGCCCACCGGAATGGTGGTTCATTACGCAAAGAAGTTCTCAAGCAATATCTTTCTCGAAAAAGACGGTAAATCCGCCGATGCTAAAAGCATCGTGAGTATTATGTCGCTCGGCGTTACGTCACCGGCGTCCATAATGCTCGCGGCCGACGGCGCCGATGAGGCTGCCGCCGTGGACTCGATGAAAGATATGATAGAATCGATATATCTCGAGGCATGACCTTGCCGCCATATCACACAATCAATTCCCCTATATTTCAATCGACATGTACATTTTACGAAATCACAAATAACCGCCACGGAGACGAATCATGAATATCGATAAGACAGTCACCGATGTTTTCGACTTCATCGCTTCCAATATCGGAAAGCTAACTTCATCTTCGAGCCCGACGCTTCCCGACCTTTCATGGGTGGATGTAGATAAATTGCTCCCTCGCAAAGATACTCTGACACCTGAACTTTTTTACGCTCCCTTGAGATACGCTCCTGATATCGATTTCAAAATCACCACGCAACTTCCTTTCATCGACATATTGGACGGTTCATTCGAGAGCGCGATACGGACTGAGTTTCCCGAGAACAACACGGTTTATGTTAAACATTTCCGATTGAAACCTGACATGCGGAACCGTCCGGTCATAGTTGTCGTGAACGGGCTGCACGTGGACGCGGCATTCGATTTTTATTTCAACTGGTGGTGCCTGCGTTTCGCGGCATGGGGTTTCGACAGCGTTGTTATTACGATTCCCTACTCTCAAGCAAGAACCCCGAAAGGCTCTTTCAGCGGACAGTTCATAATAACTCCCGAAACAAACTGGACGCTTCTTTCAGTCAGACAAACTTTTCAGGACATCCAACTTGTTGTGAACCATTTGAAAGCGTCCGGCGCGGGACCGGTCGGACTTTTCGGCGTTTCATACGGCGGCGTCATGGCGGGTATTTACGCATGCAACGCCGATAACGCAGATTTCTCCATCCTCTGCATGCCTCCCGTGGATATGGTCAATCTCTTTAGCAATTGGGACTTCACTGAAGAACTTCGGGCGAGAGAGTCACGAGGCGAAACCACTCTTCTCACCGATCCGAGAATCTCCGCTCTGATGAGCCTTCGCTGCATGAAACCGAAAATACCGACGAATAAGATTTTTCTCGCCGCCGGGGAGTTCGATCATCTCGTTCCTCTCAAAACAATAGAGGAAACCCATCGAGCGTGGGGAGACATGCCTTGGCTCAAAATCTATCCGACCGGGCACATAAACACTTTCGCTCTGAATTTCAGAATGATAAACGATCTTAGAATATTCCTTAAAGAGGAAATCCTTTAAAGTATTTTTTACTATTTATTAATCCATCATTTCATCTCATACAATTCGTTTACCCGGCATTCGATCAGCTTTTCACGTATCCTTTTGGTCTTTATTTCACTCACGGGACGTCTCATAAAAACAACTTTTGATCCGTTCTTCAGTGTGAGAGATATCCTATCGCAGATCGACGGTTTATTAGTGATTCCGCCATAGTCTATCATTCTTAATACGAACTCTCTGCTGAACAGCATGTTCGTTGTGAACTCCTTTTCGCGCGCGGCCTGTTCGAGCCGCCTCGCCACCACGAAATCGCGACTGAATATCCTGTTGAAAAGCGGCATTTTATACACCGAGTCCTCTTTCAACTCTCCCACGCCTTCGTCGAGCATCACCCATTCGGTCGAACCGTCCGGCATACGTTCCTTTACAGTCGTGTGCACGCCGATCCTTATCCCCAAACCGTGTACGCCGAAATTCTCGTCGAATTCCCTTCTGATATCCTTTATAACGTTTAACGTGAATGAAAAACTGTCTTCCACTATGTCATTCTCTTTTGAAGCGGGAATGAACATCCAGAAACTATCTCCGCCGATTGGATATATCCCGGCAAGCTTGTCTTTCTCTATAAAACGGTATTTCTTCGAAAGAACAATCTGCGCCGTTCTCACCATTTTGTAAAAATCATCGAGAACGGACTTGTATAAGTCATCGCGGTTGTCTTTGAGAAAACGCGAACTTCCAATCATGTCCGCTGATACGACATGATAATGTCTCGCGTGCCTGCCCATACTGAAACGTCCTTTCCTTTTACTGCCCGTTCCTGATCACAATTTCAATAATAGCCCGTCGGAGACACGTTCTCCCGAACCGCTACATCAACAGCGTCCGCATCCTTCCCCTTCACGATGAAAACCGTCCAATCGTAAGCCCTGTTCGGAGCTTTTCGCATCTCCACCGCCGCCTCGAGCGGATCGATATTAATGCTCCATGCAAGACGCACGGTATCTGTTTTCTGTATCGCATAGAAACCATTGCCGAGCCCGAGCAATCCGTTCGCCGCCGGAATGTACAGTCTTTTTCTCTCAGGTGCAAGATCACTAAGCTTCACTCTAACAACCGTACTGTCGAGCAGCGCGGGCGAATAAGCAATTTCAGGCGAGGACATCGGAAAAACAAGTCTTACGTGGTTGGTGAACCATTTATTAGTATCAAATTGCGCTCTGACTTTCCATACTCCGTCGCTCACCTTAAAACATTTCACCGATGACGACTTGAATTCACCTTCGAGCCGCAAGTTCAACGGGCACGCTGTTTCGCGCTCCGCCGGCTGTGCAGGTTGCGCGGCGACTTTTTTAACCACACCCTTGTTCGTATCAATCTCTATCTTCGCCGCTTTCATCATCTTCTTCACTTCGCCGATTATCGCCGCGGCTTCATTTGACACCTGCTTCGCCATTCCCAGACTGTATTTCACCTCCACCGACATTGGAGTCCAACCTGTCGAATCGCTTACCTCGGCGAGCGCCTGTTTTCTCCACATCTCCGCCACGCGAGGATCGAGCTTCTTTGTGTTCCTACCTTTTGATTTCAGATACGCCACCGCTGTTTCAGCCGCGAGAGCAAGAT
>JAKLIR010000151.1 GCA_022709505.1 bacterium
TATCAGGTCCTTCCTACTATTTCGATTCGATTCTCGACAACAAGGCAAAGCCGGCGCTCCAAAGATACCCGTTGTGGCGCGAGACCTTTCCCTCTATCACGCCGGCACTGCTCTCACAAGACCTGACCTCAAGATCGCCGACAGGCTTGGCGAGAATCTTCTATTAAACGCCGAGTTGTTCGGAGTCGCCGCATCTCTAATCGGTTTTTCATATCCCGAAAACAAACTCGACAAGGCATGGCGTCAGATTTTATTCAACCAGCACCACGACGCGATCACCGGCACATGTTGCGATCAGTGTTATTTCGATCTTCTTTCCGGCTACCATGAAGCCATTTCTCTCGCGCGTTCCGCTCTCTCCGATTCGACATCATTCATCGCCGGCAGGATTGACACATCATCAAGCAAAAAGGCTATCGGCGCAGTTGTGGTTTTTAATCCACTCGGATGGTCACGCACGGATACGGTGACAATCCGCCTCGAATCAAAGGCATCCCTTGAGTTCAAACTGATGGATCAATCAGGCTCGTCCGTACCTTTCGATATCGTTTCAAAAAGCATTTTTAATACGATTATTCGCTTCACCGCATCGAACATTCCATCGGCAGGATATAAGACTTATTTCATTCAACCCGATTCGAAGAGGGAGCAAAAAGGCAAAAGATCAATTTCTGGAAATACCATTAAAAATGAATATTATTCCGTTACAGCCGATCCGGAGCGCGGAGGCGTGATATCGAGCATCATCGATAAGAAAACAGGAAGAGAAATTATAAAATCCGATATAGATAAACCCGGAAACGAGCTGATAGTGCTTAAAGAGGACGAGGGACCCCATTTCACCGCATGGGAACTTTCAACCGCCGGAGTAAAGGGACGTTCCTCCGAGGCAAGAGCCGATGTTACGTCAGTCGTTTCCAATTCTTACAATTCATTGTTGATTAAGGGAAAGATAAAAGACCTTGGCGGATACGTTCAAGAGATCCGCTTGTATAAAGGCGTTAGAAGAATTGATTTTATTACAACAATTATCGATCCCGCGCCCGCGAAAGACAGAACGGATAGAAATTTCTGGGTTGTGAGATTTCCCGCGGAACTCAACGGAACGATACCCGTCGTAGAAGATCGTTTCTTCGCCGCCTCACGCAGAAGAAGTCTGGAACCTCTCAACTATCGAACCGATCTCGAAAAAATGCTCACCGCCGGCGCGCCGTACTCAGCCATGAACTGGGTTGAGGAAGGAGCAACTGTCCGGCTCAACATAACCGACACTTCAGGCAAAACATTCGATTCAATTCCGATCGGACCTTGTGATATCGTCCATGCGAAGTCACAAGAATCGTCCGCGGCGGCCGAAATTCTCCTCTCCTCTCTCATTCAGAGAGGCGTCACCTGCACGCCAAGCTTCGACACCGACAATCATAACGAGGACATACTGAATCGCACTTTCAGATTCATAATAGATACTTCTTTCGACAATTCATTCGTAATTAAATCAGGCCTGAGCGATGGCGACATCGCGAGATATAAGAAAGCTGTTCAAGATAATGGCATCGCGGCTTTCGTGTTCAATTCTAAAAACGAGACGAACATCCCCATTGAAATACCAACCGTCTTAATCGGAGCTTCAAACGCATCACATTTGAATGAATTCATATCTTCAATTTCCGATTCCATTAAGAACAAAATATATCTTGAAATCCCGGGTGAAAACGATTTCAGAACCGCGCATAAGAATACCGTTCCGGACGATTACGGAATTGCAGTCATCAACAGAGGCACAATTTTATCGAGTTTCGACAACGACGGCGCAATCGTCATGGGACTTTTTCACAATGCGCCATGGTCCGCCGAAATGATGAATTTGGATTTCAATTTTCCAGACAAAAAGAACCACAGATACGAATACTCCCTGTTCCCGCATTCGGGAGATTGGAGGAACGCGGATACGTACAAAAAAGCCCTCGAATATAACAATCCGCTTATAGCGCAAACGACGGGCCGTCACAAAGGCTCTCTTCCTTCCTCCGCAAGCTTCTTCAAGGTCGAATCAGGAAGCGGCGTTCTCTCCGCCGTGAAAGCGGCCGGTAATCCATACGCCCGGATGGAGCTTTCCACGCCGACCGGTATTTCAAACGGTGTGATCTTCAGGTTCTACGAGGCCGAGGGCAGGAACGAAAAAATTAAATTAAGTTCATTTTCTTTCATGACTTCGGCGATAGAGACAAATCTTATAGAGGAAATTGAAAATAAGCCCGCTTTTCACATTTCAGAAGGTCATTCTCTCGATTTCAACGTCGCTTCCAATTCGATTGAAACCTTATTTGTGAAATTTAAGATGCCGAGTAAAAAACCAAAATCGTTCTCACCTGCTTCCATAGACCCGAAAATCAGATATTCTAATTATTGGGAACTGAATCTCGGGGCTGCTTACGAATATAATTCACCCGTTTCAATCTCCATAGACGCTCCAATCGAGAAGAAACTCACTCCCGCCAACAAAAACTCCGGCGGTCTCCTTCGCGATCTAAAATTGATAAAAGGGAAAAACAAACTCCGTTTAGCTGTGTCCGATAATTCGGTCGATGCTCCGATTAAGGGTAATTTAAAGATTACGGCGCCGGACGGTATTTCATTCTCGTCCACACCTGATAATATCCATCTAAAACCTCTCGAATCAAAATCAATCGATCTCGATGTTACGGTTGATTATATTCCCGAATCGGGATACATCCGCGCCGAACTTGAATCCGGTCCGTTGAAATGGTTCGACACGATTCCGGTCGGAAACCATCCTCCGCTCGATGTTTCTTATGAAATAAGCAAGGCAAATAATAGCGATTTAAAAAGAGCCGTAAGCATTTTTATTAAAAACAATCAGGGCGGCGTGATCGATGGATTCATAGAGCAGATCGGGCCCCTCGAAACGTGGTCGCGCGATCTCGTCGGCGATCTATCTTTGCTCTCGATCTCACCTACCCGCGTAAATTACTCCCTCGAATCCGGAAAATCAGGTAAATACGTTTTTACGGCTACAGGCGCCGACGGCAAACTTTCAAATCAAAAACATTGGTTGGTCATAAAAATATCCTATAACGGAGACTTAAGATACATTCCTCTTGAAATCGCTTATTAACTTTTGCTGCAATGCATCATCTCCTTATTGTTGAAGAGTCTCCTATATGGTAGAATTTATCTTTAGTTTTATCTATGGAGAACGACAGTGACTACAAAGATACAGCCAGACTTCGGAAGTTTCTGCAAACTCGCCAAAAAAGGCAACATCGTGCCCGTGTACACGGAGGTTCTCGCGGATCTCCTGACTCCTGTTTCCGCATACATCAACCTCGCGACCGGGAAAAGATATTCTTTCCTTCTCGAAAGCGTCGAGGGGGGAGAACGAACGGCGAGATATTCCTTCATAGGCGTTTCGCCGTATTCTATCTTTAAAAGCAAAGGCAATACTTATGAAATAGACGGGACGGAGCACCACGGCGATCCGTTGAAAGCGATCGAGAGAATATTCAGGAACTTCAAAGTGGCCGGAGCGGAATCGCTGCCGCCTTTCATAGGCGGCGGAGTCGGTTTTTTCGGATATGACGTTATTCGCCACATAGAAACACTTCCGGACACAACAACCGACGATCTCGATTTTCCCGACATTTCGTTCATGTTCGCCGACTCGATCCTTATATTCGACCACCTTAAACATAAGATAAAGATCGTTTGTAGCGCGAGGATCGAGGCGGGACGTTCACTGAAGGAAATCTACAACGAATCCATAGCAAAGATCGAAAAAATACACGGCGAACTATTCAGTGCGAAGTTCATTAAAAAGGATTCGAAGAAAGCCGCGGGCAAGAAGAAGCCTGTTCGATTCAAAACCAACATGACGAAGGAACACTTCAAGAAAAACGTCCTTGCGGCTAAGGAATATATCAGAGCGGGAGACATTTTTCAGGTGGTGCTTTCGCAACGTTTTTCAGCAAAAGTGGATACAGACCCATTCGATATTTACAGAGTGCTCAGATCGCTGAATCCGTCTCCATATATGTTTTTCCTAAATCTCGACGACATCAAACTGATTGGCGCGTCGCCGGAAGTCCTCGTCACCGTACGAGGGCGTGAAATAACCAACCGCCCGATAGCCGGTACGAGGCCGCGGCCCGCTGATCCGTCGAAGGAGCCTCGCGTTATTCAAGATTTGCTCGCCGACGAGAAAGAGCGCGCGGAGCACATAATGCTCGTCGATCTCGGCAGAAATGATGTGGGGAGAGTAGCGGAGCCGGGTTCCGTATCAGTCACCGAATTGATGGCGATCGAGAAATACTCCCACGTCGTGCATATCGTTTCAAACGTGGTGGGAAAACTTAGGCGGGATAGAAACGCCATAGATGCGCTTCGGGCGTGTTTCCCGGCGGGAACAGTTTCCGGCGCGCCCAAGGTGAGAGCCATGGAGATAATAGATGAACTCGAACCCACGAGGCGCGGACCTTATGCCGGAGCGATCGGTTACCTGAGCTTCACGGGCTTTTTCGATACTTGCATAACCATAAGAACGATAATGATGAAAGACGGGATCGCACACATACAAGCGGGCGGAGGCATTGTCGCCGATTCCTTGCCCGAATATGAATACCGCGAATCCACAAACAAGGCGCGCGCGCTCCTGCTCGCGGTGGAAAAAGCATCGGAGGGTTCATTTTGATAGCCGTTATCGACAACTACGATTCATTCACATACAACCTTGTTCAGTACCTTTACGAATGGGAGAACAACATAAAGGTTTTTAGGAATGATCAGATAACCGTCGAAAAACTTTTTTCCATGAAACCGGATTTCCTCGTGATATCCCCTGGGCCCGGAACGCCGGACGACGGAGGCATCAGCCTCGAAGCCATAGGAGTGTTCGCTCCGATTATTCCGGTCCTCGGCGTCTGCCTCGGGCACCAGTCCATAGTACAGCATTTCGGAGGAGTGATCCGGCGCGCTGACAACTTGATGCATGGAAAAGTCTCCAAAATTAAACACGATGGAAAAACCATATTCAAAGGAGTGGAGAATCCGTTCATCGCCACGAGATACCATTCGCTCATAGCGGAGCCGAAATCCATGCCCGACTGCCTCGAAGTTTCCGCCCGAACCGAAAAAGGTGAGATAATGGCCGTCCGGCACAGAAAATACAGAGTCGAAGGCGTACAGTTCCATCCGGAGTCCATCCTTACCGGCCCCGGCAAGAAAATGCTTTGTAACTTTTTGAATAATAAGAGGAAATAACGACTTGATCGTCGCTTTTTCGAGTCTCGTCTTTTCAATCGCCGCCGCCGGCGCCTCCAATGCCGCCGCCGCCGCAAGCAAGATGAGCCTCGCGCAGAAACTTCATTATATAAAAGGCAGTGGAGATATCATTTCAACGATATCCAACATCGCCATCGTTTTTTCATTCCTGATTTTCGCGGCGCTATTTATTAAAAGATGGAAAATACCGAGGATGGGATATTTCCTCGTCAGCACTTCAATACTCATTTCAAGATTCATGATGCCTAACCTTATCTTCTGGCGAGTGGCCGCGATCAGCGCGGGCTTTTTCTCTTTTGTGATGTTCTTTCTCTCACATAGAAATATCGATTTCGATTCACGCAAGGAACCTTTATATTTCCTATTCAACGCATTCACACTTTTCATTATAACGACACCAATGAATTTATACGTTGCTACATTCGCGACCATTTCATTGCTGAGTTCATTATTTTTCGTTACCACCAAAAAGCCCACGCGGCGAGGCAAATTCACACAACTCGACGCCGACGATAAGATAATGGAATCGCTTGAGAAAAGAGTTAAACGCCCTCTATGAACAGCCTTCTCGGTCGTATCATCGACTCAAAACGTCGAGAACTCGAAGCAACTAAGAAAAACCGTCCTTTAGAGCAAGTGAAAGCCGATGCCTTATCGGCTGTAGGTGAAAAGAGAAGTTTTTCCGGCGCTATTCTCTCCGCTTCCGGACCCAACATTATAGCGGAGTTGAAAAAGGCTTCCCCGACCGCCGGATTAATTAGAGAGTATTTCGACATTGAAGAAATCACGCGTGCATACAACGATAACGGCGCCTCGGCGATCTCAGTGCTTACGGAAAAAACATTTTTTCAAGGAGACCTGTCTTACATCCAAAAAGTGAAGGGGCTCACATCACTTCCGATATTGAGAAAGGATTTCATAATCGATCCTTATCAGGTTTTTGAGGCCAAGGCCGCCGGCGCCGACGCATTTTTGTTGATAGTAGCCGCCTTGGAGATATCTCTTCTTGAAGACCTAATCTCATTGTCAAAAGAGATCAACATTGAAACGCTCGTGGAGGTCCACGACGAATATGAACTCGAAACAGCTCTCACCCTCGATGCCGACGTGATAGGTGTGAACAACAGGAATCTCAAGACGGGTAAGACCGATGTCGAAACGAGCGTCAAGCTTGCGCCTCTATTTAAGACTGCTTCTTGCAAAATAAGTGAAAGTGGAATAAAAAACAGAACAGATATAGAGATGCTAATGGGATTTGGGTATAAAGGTTTTCTCATAGGAGAATCTCTCGTCCGGCAGGCCGATCCCGGAAAAGCGCTCAGAGAATTGAAGGATATTCGAAAATGACGGAACTTCCGGATAAAAACGGTCATTTCGGAGCATTCGGGGGAAGATTCGCTCCCGAGACGCTTATTTCCGCTCTTGAAGAACTGACCGACAAATACGAAAAATTGCGAAACGATCCCGATTTCCAGTTGGAATATCATTATTACCTTCGGAACTATGTTGGAAGACCGTCCAAGCTCTATTTCGCGAAAAACTTCTCAAAAAGAGTCGGCGGGGGCAACCGTATATATCTGAAGCGAGAGGATCTGAATCACACCGGCGCTCATAAGATCAATAATACAATCGGACAAGGCCTTCTCACGTCGCGGCTCGGCAAGAAACGTGTTATAGCTGAAACGGGCGCGGGAATGCACGGTGTCGCAACTGCGACCGCAGCCGCGCTTCTCGGGCTCGAATGCGAAGTTTTCATGGGAGAAATAGACGTTCAAAGGCAATCTACCAATGTTAATAGAATGCTTATGCTCGGGGCAAAAGTGACTCCCGTCGCGAGCGGTTCCAAAACTCTCAAAGATGCTGTGAACGAGGCTTTCAGAAATTGGCTGACGAATGTAACAACATCCAATTATATTGTCGGCTCCGTGATAGGGCCTCACCCCTTCCCGATGATGGTGAGAGATTTTCAGAGAGTGATCGGGGACGAAACAAAGGATCAGATACGAGAGATCGAAGGCCGATTGCCCGACATGGTGGTCGCATGCGTGGGCGGCGGCAGCAACTCGATGGGGATTTTCTATCCTTTTCTCGAAGACAATGTCGCACTCGTAGGTGTTGAAGCGGCTGGGAAAGGAATCGATACGGACATGCACGCGGCGTCGATCACCCGCGGTACGATTGGAGTCATTCACGGCGCGATGACCTATAT